>JAGAEF010000043.1 GCA_017613255.1 Lentisphaeria bacterium | reverse complement strand
GCTTGAGATCGACATCAAGGACGGCAAAGTCACCCATTTTGCCGGACCGGAAGTCCAGATGCAGCGGCTGGAAAAGTGGATGTACACCAGCACGCCCCACGCGGATCTTGCCGACGAGATCGGGCTGGTCACCGCAACTTCCCGGGAAAACGATCAGTTCGGCTGGCTCATCGACGGCACGCACCAGACCCATTGCGTCCATGTGGCGCTGGGGAACAACAACCGCCGGGGAGAGGTCATCCACGCGCCGGAACACTGCGACTTCGATATGCACGATCCCAGAATCGAGCTGGAGGGTAAGATCCTCTACGAAAAGGGCGTATTCAATGACGCCCTCATTTTCGGCAAATAGAGAGCAGGAGGTCTTTTCCGATGAAAGAGAGCGTTTTCGATCTGCCTCATTCTCCGGGCAATCCCCGGAATTCCGAAGGGTCCTTTCTCCCGGCGAAGGACGGCACGATCCGATTCCTCTATACCCGCTACTCCGGGGAGAGCTTCGACGATCACGCCGCCGCCGATCTTGCGGAAATGGTCTCTTCCGACGGGGGAGAAACCTGGAAAGATTCCGGGATCGTGATCCGCCGGGGGGATGCGAAAAACATCATGAGCGTCTCCCTTCTCCCCCTGCGGGACGGTTCGGTCCTGCTCTTCTATCTGGAAAAACGCCTCGTGCAGGGGCAGGTCAGCTGCATTCCCATGATGCGGCGTTCCGCGGACGACGGGCGGCACTGGTCCGAAGCGAAACGTCTCATTCCTCACGACGGCTATTTTGTCATCAACAACGACCGCGCCGTTTTGACGAGTTCCGGCAGGATCCTTCTCCCTGTGGCGTTTCATCCGTGGCGGATCGGAGGAGGCCTGCGTCCGGGGATCGTGTTTACCCTGTTTTCCGACGACAACGGCGAAACCTGGACGGAATCCGACACCATACTTCTGCCCGAGTTGCAGACCGAGGCGGGGACCGGCTTTCAGGAGCCCGGAATCGTCGAGCTTGCCCCGGGGAAACTCTTCCTGTGGATCCGCACCGTGCGGGGGTTCCAGTTCCGTTCTCTTTCCATGGACGACGGCAATACCTGGAGCGCCCCGGTCCCGGACTTGAATTTCCCCTCCCCCTGCTCTCCCATGTCCCTCAAACGGGATCCTTCCACAAACTTCCTGTATGCGGTCTGGAACGGCACGGACCGGATCCTTTATCCGGTGCTTCCCGCGACCACCGACCGCACCCCGCTGGTGCTCATGCGCAGCTGCGACAACGGGAAAAGCTGGGAGAAAAAGAAGGCCCTTCTGCTGGAAAAAGATCCCCGTCACGGGTACTGCTACACGGCCATGCTGTTTCTTGAAGGCTTTCTTCTGCTTGCCTACTGCTGCGGAGAATCGGGGAACGGCCGCTGTCTGCTGGAGGATCTGCGGATCCGCAAAATCGCCCTGCCGGAGTAAAAAAGGGGCACTGCGCCTGGCTGACAGGGTGCGCATTTTCCGCCGCACCCTCCGTACTACTCCGTAAAACTCCGTTCTCGGACTGGTCGGACCTGTCGGACCTGTCGGACGCCCGTACCGCTCCCTACTCCCCAGTCCCGGGCTGGAAACGTGAGAAGTGTTTTTTCGCTCTGCGTGCCCCATCCGCGGGAAATTGCGGACACGCAATTTCCCCGAGGGTGAAGGGGCTTTGCTCCTTCCCGGGGTTTGGAGCGGGAAGCCCCATGCATTGCCCCCCGGCCCCCACCTCACGATGACGGGCGTTCGTTTTTTCCGCGGATTACGGCTTCTTCCGTTGAAAAATCTTTCTTCGGCGTGTATATTGTTTTTTTCGGTAATTTTCTTGAAAAGGACCAACGGAAAGCAACTGCGCCCATGTTCCTACAAGCAAAAGAAAAAAATCATGAACTCTTCCGCCGGCAGAAAGACCTGCTGGCGACCTTCCTTTCCACCGGAGCGATCACGCAGGCCCAGCACGACAAAAGCCTGCACTGCCTGATGGAAAAAATGGGGATCCATGATGCGGGACAGGAGGGACCGGAACGGAACAGCGCCTCCCTGAACGGATCAACGGGAAAAAACGGAGATCCGGTCACGTCCGGCGCCGCCCCCTCCGGATTCGTGCGCGTTTCCGACGTCATCCCGGATGTGCTTCTGGATATCCGCTACTATTCCTCCGACAATTTCACGGGGAGAAGGGTCGAGGGCTACGAAGCCCCCGTCGCCCTGCTCACGAGGGAGGCGGCGGAAGCGCTGAAGGCGGCCAGTGACGAGGCAAAAAAGGAGGGGTTCCGTTTCAAGATCTTCGACGCCTACCGTCCGCTCCGGGCAGTGAACTCTTTTCTGCGCTGGGCGCAGGATCCCGCCGATACGGGGACGAAGGAGCGCTTCTACCCGAACATCGACAAATCCGAATTGATCCGCCGGGGCTACATTGCGAAACGCTCCGGACACTGCCGGGGCAGTACCGTGGACCTCACGCTGTGGGAGACGGCAACGGGAAAAGAGGTGGATATGGGCGGAACGTTCGACTGGTTCGGCAGGGAGAGCCATCCCGACTGGTGCGGAAATCCCCAAAAAAACGAATATACGGGTCCCTTTCCGGGCAACGCCCGCGCCGAGGGCGGCAAAATCAACGAAGAAGAGTTCCGCAACCGGATGTTCCTGCGGCAGATCATGATGCAACACGGATTTCTGCCCATTGCGGAGGAGTGGTGGCACTTCACCTTGAAGAACGAACCCTGCCCGGAGAGTTATTTCGACTTCCCGGTCAGATGAGAGCATATTTTCCAACGATAAAATTTCGGAAAGGCAAAAGATGGCTTCTTTTTTCAGAACGGGTTTTACAAGTCTTTTTCTCATGGGAATACTGCTTTTCCTGCCCGGATGCGCGACGCCGTCAAAGGACGCGCTTTCGGCGGTAAGGGAACGCGGAATACTGCTCGTAGGCGCAACGGGGGACTATAAACCGATGTCCTTCCGGGATCCCGCCACGGGGAAATACTGGGGCTTCGATGCCGCGCTGGCCGAGGAGCTGGCCCGCAGTCTGGGCGTGAAACTGGAATATGTCCCCACCACCTGGCCGACGCTCATGCGGGATACTCTTGAGCGCCGGTTCGATCTCGCGCTCTGCGGGATCACCATCACGCCGGAGCGCAAAAAACACGCCTTGATGTCCGAAGGCTATCTGCGGAACGGCAAAACCATCCTCTGCCGCAGGGAGGACGGGAAAAAGTTCGTCTCGCTGGACGCCGTCAACCGTCCGGAAGTGCGGGTCATGGAAAACCCCGGCGGACTCAACGAAAAGTTCGCCCGCAAATACCTCCCCCGCGCAAAACTTTTCATTCATCCCGTCAACGAGGAGATCCCCTCTCTGATTGCTTCCGGCAGGGCGGACGTGATGATCACCGAGATCATGGAAGCCGCATACTACTGTTCTCAGGATCCCCGCCTTGCCGCCCCGCTGCTGGATTCGCCCTTTACCCGCGGCCAGCTGGGCGCGCTTCTGCCGCCGGGGCACGAAACGCTGCGGGACCAGGTCAACGACTTTCTGCGGAAGATGCGGAAAAACGGACGGTTGGAAGAGTGGAAAGCCGTATATCTGCAGGGAAAATCTTCGCGGAAAAGGGGGTCGTTGCAGAGAAAACCTTCCTCCCAATCTGCTCCGGCAGAGGAAATCCATTGAAAATTTTTCCGATTTCGGCTTGACTTTTTCCGTTTCCGGTGTAAATTAGATGGCGTTGCGGGGAAAATTCCCCGGCATTCTGCCTGATGGTGTAATGGTAGCACAAGTGATTCTGGTTCACTTTGTCTTGGTTCGAATCCAGGTCAGGCAGCCATCCTTGAGAGTTAGTCGAACTCGGCACCAGTTTTACCCCGTCTTCATCAAGCACCGCGTCCTCGGTATAATCAGCCCAATAGACTAACTGAAATATTCACTTGCAAGGTTCAAATATGCACGTGCATTTGTCGTGTTTCAGGCTAAACGCGATCAAACAAGCAAAAAATCATGAAAAATGACGCATTCCACGGCGAATACCATTTGAAAAGAATTCCACGGCGATATATAGTTTCGTACATTGCAGCCACTTTGAGATGGATATTCGATGGATCGATTCTACTATCAGAACAGTATCGCCGGATTTCTTGCCGACTCCGAGGATGCCATTCTCGGAACGCTGGCGAGGAACAATACTTTTGATCTGGTCGATCTGCAGCGCAATGCGTGGCTCTATGAGATCCGGTTTCTGAAAGATATGCTGCGCACGGAATCCTCCGGGCAGATCGTCTTCGAATACTCCATTCCCCGCTTGGGCAAACGTATCGACGTGGTACTGCTTCTGCGTGGCGTTGTCTTTGTCCTGGAGTTCAAGGTCGGCGAGGATGGATATCTTCGTCAGGACTTGGAACAGGTATGGGACTATGCGCTGGACCTGAAAAATTTTCACGAAGGGAGCCGCGACTTGACCATCGTCCCGATTCTGGTCGCCACGGACGCGGAGAGCGCCTCGGTCAAAAAAGAGGTCTCGCATTATGACGATCAGGTATTCGAGCCGATTTCCGCCAATGCGGAAGCGCTTCCGGAGATCATCGCGCAGTTCATCGCCGCATACGCATGTGATGTCGATCTGAGCCGCTGGGTATTCAGCCGCTACATGCCTACTCCCACGATCATTCAGGCGGCAAGTTCGCTTTATCTCCATCACTCCGTTGCCGACATCACCAAAACGGAGGCGTCCGGCGAAAATCTGCAACAGACCAGCGAGTTCGTGATGAACGTCATCGAACACTCCCGCACCAATCGCGAAAAGTCCATCTGCTTTGTTACCGGTGTCCCCGGCGCGGGGAAAACTTTGGTGGGCCTGAACATTGCTGTGCGGCAGTTCGAAAAGAAGGACCTGGCGGTTTACCTTT
The DNA here is from genome assembly GCA_017613255.1 of Lentisphaeria bacterium. Lineage (GTDB taxonomy): Bacteria > Verrucomicrobiota > Lentisphaeria > Victivallales > UBA1829 > RGIG5327. Next base: position 788 of record JAGAEF010000043.1, on the reverse strand, counting down.
CCGGGAACAAGCCGCTGGTCGATGTTTTGACCGAGGCGCTGGCACGGGACAAAAAGCGGCAGGAAGAGGAACGCAATCCGGACAGGCGTTACAACATAACCGCAGCGCGGCGGGAAGTGAGATCCTTTATCCAGATCGTCCATCATTACCGCGACACCACTTTGGACAAGCTCAAAAAACCGATCCGGGACGGCGCCGTGGAAATTGATCCCGCAAAGGTCGATAAGCACAAGAACGATGGCTATTCGGAAGTCGAACACGTGGCGATTTTCGATGAGGCCCAGCGTGCTTGGACTCAGGATCATTTGGCAAACTGGCTGAGCCGCAAAAAAGGATTTGCCGACTTTCCCATGTCCGAGCCGGAGTTTCTGATCTGGTCGCTGAACTTGCGGGAAGACTGGGCGGTCATCGTCTGCCTGGTCGGCGGCGGACAGGAGATCAATACCGGAGAGGCGGGGATAAGCGAGTGGCTCCGGGCGATCAATGCACGCTTTCCGGACTGGAATGTTTTTATCTCGGACCAACTGACCGGCAAGGAATATGCCGAGGGCGAACTGGAGGACCTGCTGCAGGCCAACAGCCATGTGGAGAAGAGTGCCAAACTGCATCTGTCAGTTTCCATGCGCTCCTTCCGGGCGGAACAGCTTTCCACTTTCGTACACTACCTTCTGGAGGGAAATATCCCGGAGGCACAACGGCTGCTGGCAACTTTGAAAGGGAAATATCCCATCGTGCTGACCCGCGACCTCGATGCGGCAAAGAAATGGCTGCGGAAACAGGCACGGGGC
>JAGAEF010000042.1 GCA_017613255.1 Lentisphaeria bacterium | reverse complement strand
TTGAAGGGGAAGGCGATGACCTCCCGGATGTTGGGGGAGTCGGAAAGGAGCATGACCATGCGGTCCACTCCGGGAGCGATCCCGCCGTGGGGAGGCGCGCCCAGCTTGAAGGCCTGGATCATGCCGCCGAAACGCTCGTCCACCACTTTTTTCTCGTAGCCGGCGATCTCGAAGGCCTTGTACATGATCTCTGGCCGGTGATTGCGGATGGCGCCGGAGGAAAGCTCGATGCCGTTGACCACGATGTCGTACTGGTAGGCAAGGATATCCAGAGGCGCCTTGTTGAGAAGCGCATCCATACCGCCCTGAGGCATGGAGAAGGGGTTGTGGCTGAAGATGATCTTGCCCGTCTCCTCGTCCAGTTCGAACATGGGGAAGTCCACGATCCAGCAGAACTTGAACACGTCGGGATCGATCAGTCCCAGACGATTGCCCAGCTCGGTACGGACCTGTCCGCCGATCTCCTGCACCTTTTTCTCCTTGTCCGCAAGGAAGAACATCACGTCCCCCACCTGAATATTCGCCGCTTCCTTCAGTTTGGCAAGCTCTTCGGGAGACATGAACTTGACGATGGGGCTCTTTTCCCCTTCCGGCGTCCAGATGATGTAGGCCATGCCCTTGGCGCCCACGCTCTGGGCGAAGGCGATCATGTCGTCATAGAACTTGCGGGGCTGTTTGCCGCCGATTCCCGGCACCTTGATGGCCCGGACCACGCCGCCCTGTTTCACCACGGCGGCGAAGGCGTTGAACTTGCTTTCCCGGAAGATTTCGGAAACATCCTGCATGAAAAGGGGGTTGCGCAGGTCCGGCTTGTCGGAGCCGTACTTATACATGGCCTCCCGGTAGGGGATCCGTACGAAGGGCGCCGGATCGGATCTCTTGGAACTGAATTTGGTGAACACATGGGGAAGGAGTTTTTCCAGAACGGCGAACACGTCTTCCTGGGTGACGAAACTCATCTCCATATCCAGCTGGTAGAACTCTCCCGGGGAGCGGTCCGCTCTGGCGTCCTCGTCCCGGAAGCAGGGGGCGATCTGGAAATACCGGTCGAAACCCGCCACCATCAGAAGCTGTTTGAACTGCTGGGGCGCCTGAGGCAAAGCGTAAAACTTCCCGGGGTGGACCCGGCTGGGGACCAGATAATCCCTTGCGCCTTCCGGGGAACTGCTGGTGAGAATGGGCGTCTGGTATTCCAGAAATCCCATTTCCATCATGCACTTGCGCAGTTCCGCAATGACTTTCGAGCGCAGAACGATCTTGTTGTGCAGCTCCTCCCTGCGCAGATCCAGAAAACGGTACTTGAGGCGCAGCGCTTCAGGCACGGCCTCGTCCTTGGCGATCTGGAAGGGGATGGGTTCGCACTCTCCCAGAACGGTCATCTCTTCGGCGGCCACTTCGATCTCTCCGGTGGCCAGCTTGGGATTGACCGTTTCCGGCGTGCGGGCGAGGACTTTGCCCGTGAAGCAGACGCAGGTTTCCACCCGCCATCTTTCCAGTTCCTGATAAAAGGCCATTTTGGGATCGATGACCACCTGAGTCTTGCCGTAATGGTCCCGCAGGTCGATGAAGATGACGCCGCCGTGGTCGCGGACGGAGTGGATCCAGCCGGAAAGGCGGACCGTTTTCCCGGCATCGGCAAGGCGCAGATCGCCGCAGGTATGGGTTCTGAAATCGTGCATGACATTCTCCTGAATGGTTGACTGTACGAACTGTTTTTTAAAATATAATACGCCGGGAACGTTTTTTCAAATATTTTCCCGGTTTTTTCAACGGGAAAAACGGGGTTCCGGGAAGGAATGCGCATTCCGGAGGAGAATCCGTTTGCGCAAAAAAGAAACGCCCCCCGGGAACATTCCCGGCGACAAAACGTTTACGGCTTCTTCCAGGTGTTTTCCGGAGAATTTTCCGCGCTGTTCCAGAGAAGGGAATACTTTTCCGCGAAAGCGGGATCCCCCACCCCGGCAACGGTGGCGCCGTCGCTCTTTTCCAGAGCGGCAATCGTATTGACCGGAGTAAGGAAGTCCGCGGCACGGGCGATCTGGAAATAATGCTCCATCCTGTCATTGCATCCCACGGCCTCGGAAAGGACATGGGCCTTGACCAGATCCGCAAGGATCATGCGGGTGGAACGGATGGGCACTTCGCAGGCGGCGGAAAGGGTGTCTTCCGTGAAAGGTTCGCCGCCTTCCTCGAAATTGCGGAGGATGCGATTCACGAACTCCAGGGCAATGGCATTCCGCTGGGCGGTGGAAAGCGTGCCGTCTCCGGGGGCAAGCTCGTACTCGTTCACATTCTGGATGGAGAAGGTAAGCTGCGCTCCGGCAAGGATCAGGTTCCAGCTCAGATTCAGCCAGAGGAGCAGAAGGGGAACGGCGGCGAAGCTTCCGTAGATGGTATTGTACTTCACCGTCACGAACTGGGTATAGATATACCCGACCTGCAGGACGATGTAGGCCGCGGCGGTCAGAAAGCTGGCGAAAAGGGCGGGGCAGAACCGCACTCTGGTGTTGGGAATGGCAATGTAGATGAAGCAGAGCACCAGCCAGATGGAAACGAAGGGAAGCCCCTTGGTCAGGATCCCCAGCAGGGGAACGACGGTTTCCCCGTAGGGCATGTGCCGCACGAGAAGCCCCATCTTCGTGGTGGCCAGCACAAGGCCGCTGCACGCGGTGAGGAGCAGGAAGGGGCAGATGATGATGATGGCGATATAGTCCGTGATCTTCCGGATCAGCGTGCGGCCTCTGGGGATCCCCCAGATGTCGTTCATGGTGTTTTCCACATGGGAAAAAAGCTTGACGGTGGTCCAGAACAGGACCAGTATGCCCACTCCGGCGATGATTCCGCCCCTTGCCTCACGCAGCGTGGCGTCGGCAAAGGTGATGATTTTTTCGGCGATGGCCGGGTACGCGGAAAGCCAGTCCCTCGTCTTTTTCTCCACCAGATCGGAAAATCCGCTGTTCTGGGCGATCCCGAAGACCAGCGCAACGACAGGCACGAAAGAGAAAAGGGTGAAGAAGGTCAGCGAAGAAGCCTTGTAGGAACACTTGTTCTGAAAAAAGAGCTTCCCCGTCAGGATCACAATGCGGAGAAGGGAGAGGAAAAACCGCCGCGCCGCGGAAAGATCCCGGGCACGGATCATCCAGATCTCCAATTCGAATATGCTTTTGACCTTGTTCATCATTCCTCCGGATTTGCAGGTCGTAATAAAGAAAACAGGGAGAAGAGTCTCCCCTTCTCCCTTCGCGGCGAAAATTCTCAGCGGTGACGCTGATTGCGGCGCTTGATCTCGCTGGGCTTCTCGTAATGTCTTCTGTTGCGAAGCTCCTTGAGAGTGCCTTCCTTGTCCAATTTCTTCTTCAGACGGCGGAGGGCGCGCTCGATGGGTTCACCCTTTTTCAGGCGGACTTCCGTGCATTCCATGTTTTCACCCCCTCCCGTTTCTTTTCCGTGTTCATGTTTTCGTTCCTCATACGATGCGGGCTTACTCGTTGGCAAACCCGGCTTCGTCCATAAGCAGTTCTCTCAGTTTGTTCAGCGCCTGATTCTGGATCTGGCGGACCCGTTCCCTGGTGCGGTGGATCTCCTGACTCACCTCTTCCAGAGTCTTGGGCCGGCTTCCGTCCAGTCCGAAACGCAGGATGAGGATCATCCTTTCCCTTTCGTCCAGATCCCCCAGGATGTCCACAAGGCGCCCCACGGACTCCACGTCGCTCAGGATCCGGTCGGGGGTCTGGGCGCTTCCGTCGGGAATGATGTCCTGAAACTCCCCGTCCTCCCCCTGCTGGATGGGATCGTGCAGGGAGAAGGTGCGCAAGTCGGCCAGACGCAGACTGTTGACGGTCCTTTCGCTGAAGGCCAGCTCCTTGGCGATTTCCGCATCGGTGGGTTCTCTTCCCAGCTTTTCCGCAAGCTTCATGCGCAGGGCCTTGATCTTGTTGATCTTGCCGGCGGACTGCACGGGGATGCGGATGATCCGGCTCTGGTTGGCCAGAGCCCGGCGCATGGACTGCTTGATCCACCATGCCGCATAGGAGCTGAACTTGGCACCCTTGGCGGGGTCGAATTTTTCCACGGCCCGCATGAGTCCGATATTTCCTTCGGAGATCAGGTCCAGGAGAGGTAGTCCCAGCCCTTTGAAATCGTGGGCGATCTTCACCACCAGACGCAGATTGGCCTGAATGAGAGTGGCCCTTGCCGCCTCGTGGGCGGAATCGTCGTCTCCGTGGATCTTGGCGGCCAGCGCCACCTCCTCTTCCTTGTTCACCAGCGAGATCTGGCCGATGTCCTGCATATAGACCTTCATGGTGTCGTTCTTGGAGGCCATTCCCAGTTTCACGCCGGGCAGATCCTTGTCCAGATCCCCGTCCCCCATATCCGCCGTTTCGGAGTTATCCACCTGCAGAACGCTGGGAAGTCCGGCGCCGCCCTTTACGGGAGAAAGTTCCTCCGGGATGTTCCGGGAGGCCTTTTTCGAAGGCTTGCTTTCCGGAGCAGGGACGGCCTGTTCCTTGACGGGAGCAACGGGTGCCTTTCCGGAGGAAGCGGGCCGGGCGGGAGCCGCCGGGAGCTGGGAAAGAAGTTTGCGGAGATTGCCCGCGGCTTCCCGGAGTTTTTCCTCATCCAGCTTCTTCTCCCCCTTCGGGAGGGCGGGCTTGGCAGGCGCTTTCGCAGGGGCAACAGGTTTTGCAGGAGCCTTCACAGGCGCTTTCGCAGGAACCGCAGGCTTCGCAGGAGCAACGGGTTTTGCCGGAGCCTTGGAAGGTGTCTTCGCCGGGGCAACAGGTTTCGTTACAGGCTTTGCCGCGGGCTTGGCAACAGGTTTTGCCGGAGCTTTGGCAGGGGCCTTGACTGGCGCCGCAGGTTTCGCCGGAGCCTTGGCAGGGGCTGCTGGTTTCGCCGGAGCTTTGGCAGGCGCTTTCGCAGGCGCGACAGGCTTTGCCGCAGGTTTGGCAGGCGCGGGCTTCGCCGGGGCAACAGGTTTCGCCGGAG
>JAGAEF010000041.1 GCA_017613255.1 Lentisphaeria bacterium | reverse complement strand
CCGCGCCGTCCCAGCCGTAATCCCGCGTATCCCCGCCCGGTTTCGGGCAGCGGATGCCCAGAGCGTAGGAATAGCCCGGAAAGTAGGAACAATAAATCTTTTCCGACGCGCGGCTGAGCTGGGGGGAAGTCATGCGGGCAAGGCTTTTGCTTCCCAGAAGTTTTCCCGTCCGCAGCGCTTCCAGAAAGGCGATGTAGTCCTCCGTCGTGGAGACGGCTCCCGCCCCGCCGCTTTCGTACTGCGTCCCCAGTTTGAAGGACTGGATCTTCGGGCCGCAGGGGATATACTGCCCGCTTTCCGCATCGAAACGGTACTGGGCGGCGATCTGGGAAAGTTCCTCTTCCGGGAGCAGGAACGTGGAACGTTTCATTCCCGCGGGATCGAAAATGTTTTCCTTGACGAAAAGGCCGAAACGTTTGCCGGAGACCACCTCCACGACGGCGGCAAGGACATCGTGGCAGAGGCTGTACTGCCAGGAGGAGCCCGGTTCGAATGCCAGAGGATCGTGCGCAAGATATTTCATGACCTCTCTTGTGGGCATGGTTCCGTTTGTCTCCTTCCGCGCCTTTTTCAGGTTTTCGGAAGCCAGATTGTAGGTGAGTCCGGCGGTCATGGTCATGAGATGCCGGATTGTCATGACGTTTTTCACCTCTTCCAGCCCGCCGTCGGTGATCTTTTTCATCTCCCGGAATTCCGGCAGGAATTCATACACCGGATCCTCCAGCCGGAGGAGATCCCTTTCCACAAGAAGCATGACCGCCGTGCAGGTGAGAAATTTGGAACAGGAGTACAAGTTGTACCGTTCCGAGCCGTCGATTTTCTTTGTTTTCGCCTCGTCGGAATATCCGGACATGTAGCGGAAGACGCACTCCCCCTTCCGGAAGACGATGCAGTCCATGGCGGGGATCCCCATCTTTTCGAATTCTTTCAGGAAAGCCAGCGTTTCTCCATCCTGTTTCATCATAAAAACTCCCGTTTCGTCAAAGAAGTGTTTTCAGTTTTTCCGCAAGTTTGAGCCCCATGACGGCGTGGCCCGGATTTTTGGGGTGCAGGAAATCCGCCCCCAGCAGCCGGGGATCGTCCAGAAGAGCGTCCCCTTCCAGCAGATGCAGTTTCCCCCGCTGCCGGTACTTTATGTACAGCTCCCGGAGGATCCCGCAGAAGGCGCCGTCGAGATCCTTTTCCAGCGGCTCCCTGCGGAAAGCGTTCCGGAAATAAGAGGGGAGAACGGTGATGAGGACCAAATCTTTTTCCGGGTGGCGGGAAGTGAACGCGTCCAGAAGATGATCGGTTCGGAAACGGAACTCTTCCGGGGAAAAACTCTCCGCCAGCATGTTGATGCCCAGTTCGAAGACGGCCAGATCCCAGTTTTCCAGCGAGGCCATCCAGTCGGCAAGGACCGGCTCGATATGACAGCTTCCGCTCAAGCCCAGATTGATGAGATCCGTTCCAAGTCGCCCGCAAGCAACGGAAGGATAACCGTCCAGCGTGGAATTCGTGATGGAGGAACCGTAAAAAAGGCAGGTTTTCTCCGGCTTTTCCGATCGTTCCGGCGGGCGGAGGGCGTACCCGAAGGTCTCGATCCCGCAGTAGATCAAGCCGCCCCGCTGGGAAAGGACCCTGCATACGTTGGGGGCGAACCCGATCCCCGGTCCCCGCCGGAGGAACTCTTCCCGGATCCCGTTGCGGAGAATCCCCGGAGGATTGAATTGGATGGTGGTGACGCGCCCCGGCTCGAGCCAATGGGTCTGGAACTGGAAATCCCCGTAAAAGATCCGTATCTCCAGCTGGTCGGGACCGAATTCCGGCTTCAGCGCGGACAGAGAAAGCCTCAGGACGGGGGCTTCCGTAACGAAACGGATCTCCGTGGCGGCCGTATCCGTGGCGATGAATTTGCCCCGTGTATTGATCCTGTTTGCGATTTTCTCCGGGACCCGGGCGGGAAGCCACCCTTCGATGCCCGGCATCTTCCGCAGTTCCGCGGCATGAAATTCCAAACCGTCTTTTACGATCATATTCGATGCTCCTTTTTCTCCTTCTCCCGTTCCGGTTCAGAAAAGCCCTTTTTCCTTGAGATAATCGTCCATTCGCAAGAAGCTCGCGGCGTTTCCGCTTCTCAAGAGGCTTTCCCCGTAATCGTCCGGACAGCGCCCGATCTCGTATTTGAGCCCGTCGTAGAGTTTCATGAGATCCTTTTGCTTCATCCCCGTTGCGGCAAGGACCTTGGAATTGTCCATGACCCGGTCGAAAAGGCGGTCGAAATCCAGCTGCCAGCGGGCAAGATTGTAGAAGGGATCGTCATTCAGGATCCGGAGGAAGTCCTCCTTGTCCACCCAGACCGCCTCCAGACCGCAGATATCCTTGTAGAAGTCCGCGATCTCTCCCCAGGTGTGGTGTTCCGCCGTGCAGACGCTGAAGGTCTCCCCCAGCGCCTTTTCGTTGAACAGAAGGAGCAGGATCATTTTCGCCACATCCCCCGCCCAGCTCATGGTGGCCTGCACGTTCCTTGCCTGTTCCGGCACGACCACCTTTCTCCCCGCAAGGGCGCGCCCCACGGTAAGGGGAGCTTCCAGCGTCACCAGCTGGTAGCGCATCAGAGAATAGGTGATGGCCGGGCGGATGATGGTCCAGCGGTCCCTGGGGAAGGTGCGGATCACGTTTTCCCCCCGGGCCTTGTAGATGGAGTAATCGTCGGAGTTCCGCAGAAGGATGCTGTCTCCCGTATCCAGCAGGCGGGGAGAAGTCTCCCGTACGGGGTGTTCCTTGTCGTCGTAGACCCTGTAGCTGGAAAGAAAGATGTAATGGCCCCCGTTGCTCAGCAGAAGGGCGGGATAATAGGCAAGATCCGAACTGGTATAGATCATGAAATCCACGATCCCGTCGTAATGCACTTCCAGAAGCTGTTTCAAAACCGTTTTGTCCTTGGCATTGGCCTTGATGTGCCGGACATTGGGGAAAGCGGATCCCGCGTCGTCCAGAGAAACGGCGTCCACAAAATAGCCCGCCTCCGCAAGATACGGGATCAGGTATTTGCCCATGGCACCCGTGGCGCCCAGAACGAGAACTTTTTTCTGCTTCATTTTTGCTCCTTTTTCGTTCAGTTCGCGGAGGAAAGCTTCCAGTCCAGCCCTTTGGGGCCCAGAATACGCCCCCCGTCCACGGGGAGATCCGCACCGGTGATGTAGCCGGCATCGTCGGAGGCAAGGAACGCGATGGCCCTTGCCACCTCATCCCCCGTCCCGGAACGGCCCAGCCAGGTGCCGTTGTGGGGCCGGGAAACGTCCTGGATCATGCCCGGAGAAACACTGTTGACCGTGATATTGCAGGAGGCCAGCTCCATGGCCATGGTCTTGGTAAGCAGAATGACTCCGCCCTTGGAGGCAGCATAGGCGCAGTAGCCGGGAAGTCCCACCTCTCCGGCAATGGAGCCCAGATTCACGATCCTCCCGTAAGAATGTTCCCGCATGGAGGGAAGAAACGCTTTTGTGACACGGAAGACGCTCGTAAGATTGAGCTCAAGGACCTCCTGCCACTTTTCGTCGGAAGTATCCAGAATGCTCCCCTGCGGCCACTTGCCCGCATTGTTCACAAGGATATCCACTTTGCCCGCCTTGGCAAGGACACTGTTGCACGTTTCCCGGATTTTCTCCGGGTCCGTCACGTCCAGCAGAATCGGATGCGCTTCCACGCCCTCCTGTTGCAGCGTATTGCAGAATTCCTCCAGAGCAGCAAGCTGGATATCCGCCAGAAACAGTTTCACGCCGTATCTGCCCAGTTCCCGGGCCGTAGCCCTGCCTATGCGTCCGGCGGCTCCGGTGATGAAAGCGGTTCTGTTCTCGAATTTCATGTGTCTCTCCTTTCGGTTGGTTTTTACAGGTCGGAAATATCCCAGCGGAAATTTTCCAGCACGCCCCGGAAGGAACGGATGGTGGGCTGATTGTAGGAGACTCCCGGCAGATAATCGTGCACGGCAAACTCGATGGCGGCTCCCAGACGGGGCCCCACATAGCGGATGAATCTCCCGTACTTTCCTCCGCCCAGAAAGACGATGGGCTTTTCCAGCTCCTTGTGCAGGAGAAGGAGGGTGCGCACGCCTTCCAGCATGGCTTCTTGAGTATCCATGCCCACCACGATCTTGACGATGTCCGCCCCCCGGGAGGACTGTTCCTTCAGGTGTTCCAGCACCTCTTCCGCGCTCCGCTGGGCGGTCATGTGGGAGGACATGATGACCTTGGCCCCCAGCTTGTGGATGCGGGAAATGAGATTTTTCTGTTTGCGGACCGCGGCGGGTTTGTGCGTCAGTTCGAAGGGAGAAGGATCGTAAAGATCCCCCATCACGTCGATGACCTCCGCGCCTGCCTGCGCGGCGAGAAGCAGATATTTCTGTCTTGCATCGTCATCCCCCTTGAGAAAGGAATCGCTGCGGTAGTCGATGAACATGAAAGGAAGCGGAACGCAATGGATCAGCTGGCGGAAATTTTCCTGCGTCCGCTGTTCCAGGGGCATTCTCTGCAGTTCCACGGCAACGCCGTCGGCTCCGTCCATTTCGGCAGCTCTTGCCAGTCCGACTGCTTCGTTGATGGTCTGGGGCGCACACAGCAAAGTGATCGCCGCGTCCTGACGGTGAAAAAAGCTTTTCTTCATAAAAAAACTCCCTTTTCGTGTTCGAGATCGCCTCTTTTCCGGGGGAAACGCCTGTATGCGGCATTTCCCGGAAAAATTATGCCTATAAATATAGACTCTGCGCGGGGGAAATGCAACAGAGCAAACGGATTTTCCGGAAATTCCGCAGGGGATATTGGCTTCCCGCGGACGCGGCGGCGGAAAGAGCGGCCGTCAGATGGGGGAGATCTTGTAGTTCTTTGCGCCCAGCACGGGGAATTTGTCATGATCCTTCTGCCACGCGGGGAGGAACCAGCGGAGCGAGCCCAGAAGCCGGTTTTCCGGATCGTACACGGCGTACTCCAAGTGGTGGATCCGGGGGTTGGAAAGATAGCCGTTTTCGATGTTCAGGGAGCCCACAAGGACCGCGCAGGGCCCTTTGGGATGGCCGAAAAGTTCCGTCGTGGTGGTGGCAAGGACTTTCGTATTATGCTGGGCGACAATGGAATTCAGGGAGGAGACATGGCTGGAATCGTGAAAGACGATGCCCTCTTCGTAGTTGTGCACATACAAATATTCCGCAATGACATGTTCGCCGAAGACGAAGCCGTAGCGGAAGCCCTGCACGGCCACGTTGCGCAGAACGTTGTCGTCATTCTGGTCGCCGGAGGTCATCAGCCCCACGGTGTGGCAGGGATTGTGCAAAAGTTCCTTGCCCAAAGAAGTGTCTCCGATGCTTTCGTTGAGGCAGAACTGGGAGTCCTGAATGTTGACCCTTGCCACGTTCTGCAAATTCACGCACCCCTGGGTGGGATACATTTTCTCCCGGTCCAGAGGGACGCGGAATTCCAGATTGGCTATGGAAAAGATGGAACAGCTGAACTTGCCCCGCAGCGTCGTTCCCTCCGGCGCGGCAAGGATGGTCCAGGGCCGGGCTTTGGGGTCGTGCTCTTCCGGCGCATGCCAGTCGGAAAAGAGGAAGGTATTCATGCTTTCGGTCTTCGTCCGGAAAAAGGTGGGGATATCCACGGTCCTCAGCTGGTAGGCGTAGAGAAGCTGACAGGGCATTTCCCCTTCCAGCTGGATGTTCTGACGCTTTCCCGGCGGGATGTAGAGCTGGGCGCGGAGCATTTTCCCGTCCAGCTGTTCGATACCCGGGGAAGCGATGCGGTAGCCGGTCCTGGTATAGGGGAAGAAGATCTTGCCTCCCCCCCGTTCAGAAGCAAAATCGATGGCCGACTGGATCGCTTGTGTATCGTCCGTGATCCCGTCGCCTTTGGCGCCGAAATCCATGACGTTCATGATGCCCGGACGAGGATCGTTGACATTCATAGGAAAACTCCTTTTTTTTGCTCCGTGCTCCGTGTTCCGTTTCCGTACAAAAAAACGTATCGGTCTTCCCTTGACCGCATCGCCCTTTTCAGGGGCGGACGGTTTTCAGAAGGATTTCGGTAGCGTGCTCATTTCCGGAATAGAAGGAGAGAGCGTGCCCCTCCTTGCAGGAACACGCGTTGACATTGCCCGCATGGTGGTTTTCCCTGCTGGCAAGCGCAACGATTTCCGGATCGGACCAGCACAGGGGATGATCCCAAATGAGATCCGGTTCGGCGATCCGGCATCGGAGCTGACCGGTCCCCCGTTGAAAATAATACAGGTAAACCCTTCCGCGGTCCAGTATCAGCGACGGAGTGGACGCCAGCACATCGGTAATGTTCGTACGGGCCCTCGTCCATGTCCTTCCGGAATCTTCGGATCTCAGCTGGAACTGGGCCCGTGTGGAATCCGGCGCGGCCCCCTCCGTGCGGGCAACGGCAAAGATCCTGCCTCCGCCGAGCCATACGGCGGATTGTTCGGTGGGCCATTCATAATACCCCAGTCCGGATTCCACGACGTTCTGTTTCCATGTTTTTCCGTTGTCTTTGCTCACCAGCGTGCCCCATGCGTGATCCTGTTTGCTTACATTGTAGCTGCCGGAAAACCAGAGGGACATCAGCCCCGTTCCGGGCACGGAAAAAAGATCGGTGATCTGCATGGGCATGGGGTTCGGCCTGAGCACGGCGATCCGCCGGAAACGGATCCCATCCGAACTCCGGTAAAGGTCATGATGCCAGTCCGGCCCGGCGCAGCGCACCCAGAGCAGCATGGCTCCCTCCGCATCCAGGCCTTTTCCGATGACGACCTCGCCTCCATCGGGAGCGTTGGAGATCGATGTTTCCTCCGTCCAGGTCCTGCCTCCGTCCGCAGAGGTTCTGGCATAGACTCCCCGAACCGTTTCGAAGATGTCGTGCGCCGTGCCGCGGGAATAGGAACAGACCAGTTTGCCGTTCAACTCCTGAACGAAGGGCCAGGAATTGTATCCATCAGCGGTCTGCACGATTATATTTTTCTCCGGCGGGGCAACGGCCCGGATCCTCACGGAAAGCACGCCTGTTTCCGTGGAGCAGGAGTTCCTCGGATCGTCGTTTTCCCGCTGGATGCGCAGTTCCAGCGGCAGGTCCGGATCCGCCTCGTAAAAAGCGGCCAGCTCCACGGTCCGGCGTTTTTTTACTTCGCTCAGAATCGGAACACTGACAGGTTTTTCATCGGATTTTCCCTCCTGGGAAAGGAAGAGCCTGTAGACGTCACAGCTCCCCTCCTGGGCTTCCGGGGAAACGATCTCCGCTTCCACACGGAGGAATTTTCCCGGAAGAGACTTTACGGTCGCAAGGAACTCTTCCTTCATGTTTTTTCCGGGAAACACTATAGACGCCTTCCCTTCGAACCAGTTTTCGCGAAAGACCGCCCCTCCGGAAACGGAGGATACCTCATGGGGAAGCAAAACGATTTCATCAGACGGAGTATTCCTGAGAGCCATATCCGACCTCCTGCGGGGATGTTTTTTCGGGGATATACTATATTCCCGCTTTCCCGGAAAATCAAGAAGGAAACGGTAAATCGGGCCTCCGCCGTCCACGGGAAATGCCATCCATATTTCGCCGTATCTTCCGGGGAAAGATTGCATTTTCCGCATACGGCATGTATATTACCGGGTCTGAACAGAAAAAAAGGGAGGTTTTCATGGGTTCACGCATAAAAAGATATGTTTTCGAAGTGATCCAGCCTGCGGAAAAAGGTCGGATCGCCAGCAAGATATTCGATCTTGCCATCATGGCGCTGATCGCCTTCAGCGTCGCTTCGGTCTTCATTGCCACCTTCGATATCCCTCCGAAACTTTCTTCCTTCCTCGAAAAGGCGGAGAACTGGACGCTGGGGATCTTTTCGGTGGAGTATCTGCTGAGAGTCTGGACCGCCGACATGCTTTATCCGGAACTGGGACCGATCAAATCCCGGCTCCGGTATATGCGGTCCGGCATGGCCATTATCGATTTGCTGGCCATTCTGCCCTTTTTTCTGCCCATGTTCCTGCCCGTCAATCTTCTGGGGATCCGGGCACTGCGGCTGGTGCGGCTTCTGCGGACATTCAAATTGAACCGCTATTCCGACGCCCTCATTTCCATAGGCGAAGTCTTCCGCAGGAAGGCGGGGGAGATTTTCGCCTCCATCTTTTTCGTCGTCATTCTTCTGGTCATCTCTTCTCTCCTCATCTACTATGCCGAACATGACGCCCAGCCCAAGCAGTTCGCCAATGCCTTTTCCGGGCTGTGGTGGGCGGTGGCGACCCTGACCACCGTGGGATACGGCGACATCTATCCCGTGACCGCCGTAGGGCGTCTGCTGGGCGCGGTAATCGCCATCATGGGGATCGGCATGGTCGCCGTGCCCACAGGCATCCTGAGCGCCGGATTCGTGGAGATTCTGGAAAAGAAGACGGCAAAGGAAAACGGGAAGGAGGGCGGCAAAGACGGGGACGATGACGACGAACCGCCCAAATACTGCCCTCACTGCGGCAAAAAACTTTGAAAAGATTCTCCCTTACGGCTTGGTTTGCCAGGAGCCGTCGTAGGACCACCTTGCCGGCTTGAAGGCAGGATTGTTCCAGCACGCATTGTGCTTGTCGGCGTATTCGGCCACATTTCCGCCGAAGGTCACATAGTTTGCGTGGGCCTTGGAGCCGTTCCCGTGGCGCAGATGGGGAGAGTAGGCTCTTATGGGGCCTCCGGGGAACTGGGCCTTCTTGCTGTCCCAGACGGCGATATGGTGACCGGGATAGTTGGAGGTGTAGACGATGACCGTATAGTTGGCCGTCACGGCGCCGTAGACGCCCGTGTCGGCGAAAACGCAGACGCCGTTTCCGTATTTGCTCCTTTCGAAGAGCGTCCCTTTCAGGGGGACGGCAAGTTTGGCGTAGTCGGTGGAGCCGAAGGTGGCCACATTCATGCCGTACTGGGTGTAGTAATTGGCGGTGTACCGGTCGGTGGAGTAGCCTTTGACCTTCCTTCCGGTGGCTCCGCAGGTATAGACTTCGCTGAATTTCAGATAGCCGAAATAGTTGACCGCGTACATCCATGCGGATCCGTTGCCTCCGTTGCCGAAGGTGTAGAAGGCACCGGGAAGGTTTCCCATGAGACAGTAGCTCTTGTTGTCTTCCCGGTAAAACTGCGCCGCCATCCCCATCTGCCGGAGATTGCTTTTGCACCGTACCGAATTGGCCAGATCTCTCGCGCTTTTCAGGGCGGGGAGCAGCATGCCCGCCAGAATGGCGATGATGGCGATGACCACCAGAAGTTCGATGAGCGTAAACTTGAGTTTACGCTCCAATGATGAATGATGAAAGATGAAAGATGAATGATGAGAGCCCAATGATGAATGATGAGAGATGAAAGAGGAATGAAGAATGATGAATGATGAATGATGAGAGATGAAAGATGAATCCTTGTTCATGTTCTGTTTCCCTT
>JAGAEF010000341.1 GCA_017613255.1 Lentisphaeria bacterium | reverse complement strand
TGGCCTTCACCGACCGCTGGAGCTACCCCGACGCCATGGACAATGTGGAATTCGCCTCCACCATCTGCCGTCAGGAACGGGATCGGCATGTCCTGTTCCTTTCCGGGAGGATGAATACCCTCGACCAGATTCTGGAGGCCGCGGGCCACGCCAAAAACGAAGGATTCCGCAACATCGTGCCCGTTTCCGGCAGGGCCCGGAGGGAGGATTCTCTTCACGATCTAAACTCCCGCAAGCTCTTTTTCACCGAAAGCGTGCCCGCGCTGCGCGCCCTGCGGGAAAAATTTTCCTCTTCCCTCCACTTCGGGACCGTGGTGAATCCCTATCAGTACACGGAGTGCTCCTCCCTTGCCCAGACCTGCAAATTCATGAAGAAGATCTCTCTGGGCGCCTCCTTTGCCGTGACCTCCTGCGGATGGGACTTGAAAAAACTTCAGGAACTGTGCTGTTCCCTTGCCAGAAGGGGACTGGTCACGCCCGTTCTGGGCGGATTCATGATGCTTACCCCCGATTACGCGGAGGAGATCTGCGCGGGCAAAGTCCCCGGCGTGCGTCTCTCCCTGGATCTGCAAGCCATGCTCCGGCAGGAGGCGCTCCACTCCTCCGCCCAATTCGAAGCCGCCCAGCTGCGCCGGCTCCAGATCCACGCCGCGGGCGCCAAATTTCTGGGCTGCAGCGGCCTCATCCTTTCCCACGTGGGCACGCCGGAACAGGCGGAAACGCTTCTGCGCAGGATCGAGGACGCTCTGGAGGAATTTTCCAGTTTTCAGGAGTATCTCGAAGCTTACGAAGAGTATTACGGGAGACTGAACATGGCGCCCTATCCCTACCAGTTCTACGCCTTCGAAGAACTCATGAAAAAGGTGTATACCGACGATCTTCCGGAGATTGCAAGCGTGGAATTTCCCGAACAGGGCACATGGGACAAACTGCGCGTCTCCCTTCTGGAAAAGCTCTGCGGGAACGCCTTTGCTCTTCCCGCTTCCGAGCGGCGTCTCACCAAAAAACTTCTGGCCTCCTGCCGCTCCTGTCCCTCCTGCCGGCTCCCCCTCACCTCCTTTGTCTGCCCGGAACGGTGCCCCAAAAAACTTGCCAACGGTCCCTGCGGAAGCGTGCAGGTGGACGGTTCCTGCAACCATACGGGCAAGGAGTGCATCTTTGCCGAACAGGTTCGTTATGCGGCGCGGCACAACGATTTCGCCCGTCTGGAAGAAATCATCGTCCCTCAGGCAAACGGGAAGAAGGCGTGAGACGCCGGACGGGGGAGGAACGCAGAGCGAAAAAACAAAAAACTGCACCGGAGCGGCAGCCCCGGCGCAGCAGGATAAGCAAAGAATACAGAGCTTATTTGAAGTAGCGTTTCAGCAGCCCGGCGAATCCGGCACCGTGACGGGCTTCATCCTTGGCCATTTCGTGGACGGTGTCATGAATGGCATCATAGTTGAGTTCCTTGGCCCGTTTCGCCAGAGCCAGTTTCCCGGCGCAGGCTCCGCCTTCGGCTTCGGCGCGCATCTTCAGGTTGGTCTTGGTGCAGGGAACCAGCACTTCTCCCAGAAGTTCCGCGAACTTGGCGGCGTGTTCGGCTTCCTCGAAAGCATAGCGCTTGTATGCTTCCGCGATCTCCGGATAGCCTTCTCTTTCCGCCTGACGGCTCATGGCAAGATACATCCCCACTTCGCAGCATTCGCCGTTGAAGTTGGCATGCAGGCCTTCCAGGACTTCCGGATCCAGATCGGCCGTGGAGGTGGCCACGACATGTTCGCACGCCCATTTCACATTTTCTTCTTCCACCTTGTTGAACTTGGAAGCGGGGGCCTTGCACTGGGGGCACTTTTCGGGGGGTTCGGTTCCTTCGTAAACGTACCCGCAAACGCTGCACACGAATTTACTCATTTTCATTTCTCCTTTTTTCTTTACGGTTTCCCGTTTTCGTTTCTCCGACCTTGGAGCAACGGATGAGAATACTACTTTACCGCATTTTTTGCGTGCGTCAAGCCTTTTTTCGGAAAAATAACGTTTTTTTCGTCTTCCTGCCGCAAAACGGGTACGGTATGGGGCGGAAAAGACGCAAGAGGGGGACGCAGAGCGAAAAGACACGGCGGGTGCTCCGGCCCGGGCTGGGGAGAACGGGGAAAACGGAGGAAACGGACAGGTACGGAAGGGGCGGCTGGGAATTCGCACGCGATCGCCCGGACATGGAGTCGCAGGGATGAATCCGGAGAGCTTTGCACAGGGAAAAACACTTCCCCCCATTGACAAAAGGGGGCACGGGGAGTAAATTATTGCAGAGCCTCCGGAATACGTTTTCCCGGAAGGACTGCCCCCATCCGTCAAAAAAGGAACAGAACCATGAGCAAAAAGATCTCCGTTTTCCTGCTGATCGTGTGTACCGTCTTCGTCTTCGCACAGGAACAGCCCAAAAAGAACGAACCCTTTCAGCAGCCGCAGCTTTCCCATCCCGATTCCTGGACCATGGTGGTGGTCCCCGACGTGCAGGCCTATGTGGAACGGCCCCGCAATCACGGGATCGTGGAACTCATGAATGCCTGGATCGTGGATTTCCAGGAGCCTCTCCGCATCCAGCAGGTGCTTTTCACCGGAGATCTGGTCTTCCGCAACGATCAGAAGGTCCCCACCCCCAACAGATATTCCCTCGTCAGCGACGAACAGTGGAGGGCGTTTTCCCGGATGATGGAGCGTCTGGACGGGAAGATCCCCTACATCCTCTGCACCGGCAATCATGACTACGGCCACATGTCTTCGGAAAACCGCAACAGTTACTTTCCCGATTACTTCCCCACCAGCCGCAATCCCCAGACCCGCAAACACCTGGTTTCCTGCAACTACAATGCCTTCGGATTCACCACGCTGGAAAATTCCGCCTACTCCTTCACCGCGCCGGCCCCGGACAACCGGAAATTCCTCATCATCAGCCTCCAGTTCGCACCCACCGACAGCGATCTCAAGTGGGCGAAGGCCGTGACGGACAAATTTTCCGACCATATCGGAGTAGTGCTCACCCACTCCTATCTTGCCTGGACCGGGAAAAGGCTGGAAACGGAAAAATATGCCCTGAACAAACAGGGCGGCAATGCCGGCGAGGCCATCTTCCAGAAACTGGTCTATCCGGCCAAAAACATCCGGCTCGTGGTCTGCGGCCACATCGCCGCTCCCGACAAATGGGAACGCGGGATCGCCTTCTCCATGGACAAGAACTCCAGCGGGAAAAGCGTAGCCCAGATGGCCTTCAATACCCAGGCCATCGGCGGCGGCTTCCACGGCAGCGGCGGCGACGGCTGGCTGAGACTTCTGGAATTCCTGCCCGACAAAAAAACCGTCAAAGCCACCACCTTTTCGCCTCTCTTCGCCATCTCTCCTTCCACCCGCCATCTGGCGTGGAAGCATGACGAACGCAGCGAATTTACCTTCACGCTGGAGCCGTAACGCCGGACTGGACCGCCCCCGCCGCACGCGATTCCTGCACGGGAAAACCGACTTCTTCCGTGGCGTTTTTCCCGAAAATGGGTCCTGAAAAAAACTCGAAAGAAAAATCGTCTCCCC
>JAGAEF010000340.1 GCA_017613255.1 Lentisphaeria bacterium | reverse complement strand
TGCAGAACGTCCCAGAGTCCGTTGTTCCAGTGGACGAGGTCGATCTCCGGCAGGGAAAGAGCCCCTTTCCAGTCATGTAGCGCCCGCAGCGTATATTGGGCAAACCGCCCGTTGTCCTCGGAAAAATAGACGTTTGCGCGCCCCTCGAGTTTTTCCTTCACGAAGGAATCGTATCCCATACGGATGGAATCGCCCAGCAATAAGAGATTTTTCATATTTTTTCTCCGCTTGTCCGGTCAAAAGGACCGGGTTCGTTCAGTTCAGCTGTATCCCGATCTCCGCGTCTCTCCCGTTGATGCCCGCCACGCCTCCGGAAGTTTCCAGAAGGACCGTGAGAAGCAGGGAGGACGCCCCTTGCGTATCGAATTCGACTTCCGTAACGCCGAAAGTCTCGTCCTGTTCCGTTTTCCGGGAAAACAAAAGTTTTCCGTTCACCCAGATCTCGCACTCCTTCCCGCGGGCCCGACCCAGCCGGAACACGGCATGGACATTTTTTTCCGCGGAATTGGATAGCTCGATCTCCGTCCGGTAGAGCATCCAGCCGGGCTGAAGGAGCTGGAAACGCTCCGAAGACATGTTCAAGGCGAGAAACGCATTGTTTTCGCTCCAGTCGATTTTTATGTTCGGGTCCGGTTTGACGGGGGTGGCGTCGCAGGAGATCTTCCAGTTGTCGATGAGCCGGGTATCCGAGCCGGGGAGGAGAAATTCTGCGGGACAAGAGTTTACTTCCAGCGGGACCGCGCACCCCGTGACCCCGGGAGCTTCCGCTTCGATGAGGCATTTTTCCGTTCCCGGAGTGCAGGCAACGATGGCCTGACACCTGCCGTGAAAAAGTTTCCGTTCCGTTGCGAAGTCCGGCTCATGGCTGTGGGGATTGCCGTTGCCGACCCCCAGCACCTTTCCTCCGGAAACACGGAAGGAGACCAACAGATCCGCGTCCGGGCAGAGATTCCCCTCCCGGTCCACGGCGGACACGTTGACGGCCACGGCGTCGCAGCCATTGTTGGCGATCACTTTCCGGTGGGGTTCGAGGAGGAGACGCTGCGGAGCTCCCGCCGTCTTCACCGTGTATTCCGCAACCTTCTTCCCGCCCCGGTAGCCCGCCGCCGTAAGCGTGCCCGGCTGGAAGACAACCTCCCACAGACAGGGTTCACAGCTGGAACACTCCCGGACGCCCAGACTTTTTCCGTTCAGGAAGAGTTCGGTTTGTTCGCAGTTGGTGACCGTCCGGACCTGGATCTTTTCCCCTTCCTTGTGATTCCAGTGCGGGAAAATGAACATCATGGGCTTTTCCATGAACCACGACTGGAAAACGTAATAGAGCGTCTTGGGGAACCCGCAGGTATCCATCGCCCCATAGGAGCAGGAGATCAGCGGATAGTCGAAGGGCTGGGGCTCTCCCCGGTAGTCGAAGGCGGCATGACTGAAAAGACCCGAGAGATACGGCTGTCTCAGGATCTCTTTCCATGTGTTGCAGGGGTCTCCGCCGAACCAGTAGTTTTTGACCGCGTAATCGTCGAAGAGCTTTTTTTCCGGGTCGTAGCGCAGTTCGCCCCGCATGGTCTGCATGCAGAACGCCTCCGTAATGAGGGTGGGTTTTTCCGGAAACGCCTCCCGGATCATATCCATGGCAATTCCGTAGTTGCTTCCCACCACGTCCATGGGCTGGAGCACGGCTTCCGTCTTGCAGCAAACGTCCAGACGCTGGGTGCATCCCGTGAAGGCGCGGGTATTGTCCACCTTGGAGACCGCGCTCTTGATTTTCCGGTAGATTTTGCCGCCTTCCGGGGTGCATTGCAGAGGCTCTTCGTTGAACAGCGCATAGAGGATCACGGAGGGGTGTTTTCGGGAACGGCGCACCTGTTTGCAGAGCATTTCCAGATTTTCTTTCCGCGTTTCGAAGGACCTGTTTTCGTCCATGACCAGCACGCCCAGGCGGTCGCAGGCATCCAGCACGCTTTCCGGACACTCGTTGTGATTGCACCGGTAGGCGTTGGCCCCGCTGCTTTTGATGAGGCCCACCCGGTACTCTTCGATGGATTCCGGAACGGCAAACCCCACTCCCGCGTGCTCGAAATGACAGCAGAACCCTTTGATGAGAACCTTTCTGCCGTTCAGAAGGAACCCCTTTTCCGGGTCGAATTCGGCGGTCCGGAAGCCTGCGTTCACGCTGTCCTGATCCACGATCCTGTCTTCATAAAGGACGGAACAGTTTACCTTGTAGAGATAAGGATCCTCCACATCCCAGAGACGGGGCTCTTTCAGGGGAATGAAGGTCCTGATGTTTTTCCGGTCGTCCCCTTCCAGAGTGAACTCTTCTTCCCTGCGGCCGACGCATTTTCCTTCTTTGTCCAGAAGTTCGAAAAGGAGTTTGCCCTTTCTTTCCTCGTAAAAGCGGTTTTCCAACTCCGCTTCACACCACAATCTCCACTCTCCCGAGGGCAGTTTTTCCGAATGGGCCCACAGGCCGTTGTAGGCGATATGAAGGGGATCCCGCACCAGCAGACGGACGTGATCGTAGATCCCGATCCCTTCGTATTTCCAGATCTGGGGAGCGTCTCCCCGCACGGATACGGTAATGTAATTGGGGGCCTTTCCGTAGTGCATTCTGGGGGTGACATCGATTTCCGTCCAGGTATAGGCGCCCGGCACATCGGCCATGCGGGAGCCGTTGAAGAAAATTTCCGCTTTCATGGAAATGCCTTCGAAAACCAGCGTGAAATGCCGCTGGGAAAGGGATTCGTCCATGAGGAAATTCTTCCGGAACCAGACGTTCACTTCCTCCTTGGAGCCCCTCATATGCACGTTCTCTTCGGAAAAGGCGGTCCTTACTCCGTAATCGAAAGGCAGATCCACAAGTTCCCAGCGGGAATCATCGTACCCCGAGGATTTGAACCCGTCCTCCCGCCCCGCCTTGCAGTTGCGGAATTTCCACTGATGTTTGGATGAGGCTTGTTTCCGTTCGTCCTCGTTGTCCAGGGCAAAGCGCCATTGTCTGTCCAGCAGGATCATTCGTTCCATTTTCGAAGGTGCAATATTGCTTTTCATGTTTTTTTTCTTTGCGGTTGTAAGGTCGTAAAGGTTGATTTTCTTCTCTCGGAAACTCCCGTTTTGCAGCCCTCCGGCAGCTCACCTGCCTGCGGGATCGGCCTTGAACTGCAAATAGGCCTCGAAATACCTTCTTCCCAGCTCGTGCAGGGATGCTGTATCGAAATGCAGATTGTCGCCCCGGTGGGTCAGGTCTTTGGTGCGCACGATGCGGAAAGAAGGATCCTCATTTGCCAGCTCTTCCAAAGCTCGATCCACGATCCCGATGTGGGGGGCGATGCGTTCCGGGTAGAAGGAGGCCATGTCTCCGGCAATGAAGGGGACTTCGTCTCCCAGATCCAGATCCCTTCGGAAATTCTGGACCACCCTCCGGAGTTTTTCCGTATAATCCAAAGTCTGTTTTTTCGCGTCGGTTTCCCCCTGATGCCAGAGCACGGCGACGATCTTTCCCGTTTTCTGCGCCTCACGTGCCTTTTTTACGGCATTGTCATAGGGAAAATTGTTCGGATCGTGGTCGTCGGCGCCCCCGGGCATCCATGCGGCAAGGGAGGTCCCGCCCACCGCGCAGGGGATGAGCCCCACGGTCCTGTCCGCATTGGCTTCGGCAAGGAGCCGCCCGAAGGTCCGCCCCAGCCCCACGCCCACCACCTTCTGGTCGCCCTGGGGAAGCACGGTCTCGAAGGGATCGCTCCCGACGATTTTTTCTCCCGACGTCTGAAAGGTGCCGATGAAAGGCCGGTCTTTTGTGATGGGCTCGATGGCCTCCTGCCACTTTCCGTCGGGCCGGATCATGAGCACGCGGGGGATCGGGATGAGATCGTCCGGTCCGGCGTAGCCGCGTCCCGCCATATTGGACTGCCCGGCAAGCAGTACCAGAAGTTTGTCCGTATCGTTTCCTGCGTTTTCCTTTTGAATTTTTCCTGTCATTTGCGGGCCTCCTGCTCCGTTTGTTTTACCGGACAATAATATATCCTGTTCCGTGCCGGATTGAAATAGCAAAACAAATCAAAATTATGGCATTTTGTGATTGAAACGAAAAAAAGTCGGAGTATATTATTCCGAAAGGAGGACTGCATTATGGGAAAAGGGATCCTCAGACGCTCGGATCTGATCAATTTCTTCAATGCCTCACGCTTTACTTTGCGGCATTATGCAAAGGGCTTTCACCCGGTCTCCCGGATCGCGTTGAAGCCCATGTCCGTCAACCGGATGTTTTTCCCCCTGAAAAATCCCAACGGGGAGGCAAACTACATAGCCGATCCCTTCCGGAAATATGTGCTCGTTCCCGGAAAGATGTATTTCGTTCCCGCCTTTCTTCCCGCCTGTTTCCATCTGGATCACGATCTCTATTTTCTCTCCGTTCAGGCCAATCTGGAGATCTTTCCCGGCGTGGAGCTTTTTTCCGCCTGTCCCCGGATGCTGGAACTTTCCTCCCCGCCGGAATTCGGGCTTCTCATGAAAATTTTCGATTCCGACGATCCCCGTTTTCTCTATCAGAACGCCGTCCGTGCCGGGAGCTGCGCCTGTTCCATGCTCCTCCGCATGATGGACTGTTACGATCCCGAGGATTTCCGGAAGCCGCTCTCCCTGCACAAATATGCCGCGCTCACGGATTTTCTGGACCGGAACGGGTCGGCCTTGACTTCGGTTTCCGATCTCTCTTCGGTGCTGAAGACCACGCGGGAAAATTTCACCAGACGCTTCATTGCGGAAACGGGGATCACGCCCAAACAGCTCATCGACCGCTTCGTCATCGGGCGGTGCCTCAACCTCATTCAGCAGGGGGACTCCTTTAAGGAGATCGCCGAAAAACTGCACTTCCGGGACGTTTTCGCCTTTTCCCGGTACTTCCGGAGGATCATGGGGGAATCCCCCCGGGACTGGCGGACCCACTGGAACGGAGGAAAACCTTTGGCGTTTCCCAAAGATTTCCCGCTTCCCCGGGAGTAAAAGGGGAGGGCGGGGCAGAACGGTCAGGAGGGGAGCTCTCCCACTTTCCCGTAGGATTTCGCAGCGGGAAGCTGGACAAGGACCACGGCGGCAAAGAGGATGGCACAGCCCGCCAGATTCTGGAGACCGTACTTTTCCCCCAGCAGAAGCCACCCCCACAGCACGGCGAACACGGAAGCGGTGCTTAAAATGATGGAGGATGCCGCGGGATGCACGTATTTCTGCGCCGCCACCTGCACGGTGCAGGCAAATCCGATGGCGATCACGCCGCAGTACAACAGCGGCTTCGCTCCGGAAACGACCCCGTTCCAAGTACAGCTTTCCCCCGCAAGAAGTGCGGCTGCGCCGGAAAGCACCGCCACGGTGAAGAACTGCACGGCGGCAAGGGGCAGGGGATCGGCTTTGGGCGCAAAACGGGCGATGAAAATGAACTGGAAGGCGAAAAAGAGGGCGCAGAGAAGCATGAGACCGTCCCCCCGGTTGCCGAAATTTCCCAAGGTGCCGTCATTGCAGAGCAGATAGGCCCCCGCCACGGAAAGGAGCGCGGCGCACCAGAGGATCCAGCCGGATTTTTTCCCCATGAAAAACTCGATGAGGGGGATCATGATGACGTAGAGCGCCGTAAGGAATCCCGCCTTTCCCGCGGAGGTGTAAAGAAGTCCGAACTGCTGAAGGATCTCTCCGCCCGCAAGGCAGATCCCGCAGAGAACGCCTCCTTTGATGAGGTTTTTGTCCCGGGGTTTGCCCCGGAAAAAGATGACGGGAAGCAGAACGAGACAGGCGACAAGATAGCGCAGGAAGACGAAGGAAAGTACCGGCATGAATTTCATGGCCTCCGTCTGCGCGGAGTAGGAAAGCCCCCAGATCGCCGCCGTAAGGAAAAGGGAGGCCCCTGCAAGAATATTGGTTTTGTTCATGACATGCTCCTCGAAATCTTGGAAAATCGACGGGGCATTAATATACCGCGGTTCCGGCAAAAGGCAAATCTTCTTGCAGGGAAAAAGAGGATTTCTCCTATTGCCCGTTCCAGAGACGGTGCAGTTCCTTTACCGTCACGTTCACAAGCGTTTCCCCGCCTTCTGGCCCGATGCGGTAACTGTAAGGTTCGGCGCTGTAGCCCATGCCGGAAACTGCCCGGGCCGTGGGGAGATACCCCCGCGCTCCGCCTCCCATGTGGGCAAGCTGGATAATGAAAGTAAGTTCGAAGGGGCTCCGGCGCTGGATCCGGTGCATGTAGTCGATGTAGAGTTCGAAGGGGTTGCTGGCAAAGGCGATGTCCCCCAGACGCACGAAATGCAGTTCCGCCTCCTCCGTGGGATTTTTCCCTGCCGATTCCCTGTTCGCCAGCACGTTTTTGTATTTTGCACGCATGGTGGCCCGCAGGGAGGACTCCTTCTGAAATTTCGCAAGGTCCCCTTTGTCCGGCGGAGCCGCCTCTTCCAGCACGGCAAGGTTCTCTCTGGCCCGGGCGACGGCCTCTTCCGAATAGACGGCCCGTTTCAGGCGGGGACGCAATATCGTGTGCCGGAGGGGAAGAAAGGAATATTTCTCCTTCCCCGCCCAGGAGAGCACCTCGTCGAAGGCGGTTCCGATGCGGTCGGCGATGTCGTAACGGTAACGGATGGCGTATTCCCCGCTGCGGTCACCGTACTTCAACCGGAGTCTTCTTGCCTGCGCTTTGCGGAAATGCTGCTGACGGGGGGTGATGTCCCCCGCCGCCGCGCACTGGGGAAGAATGTGAATCCTGCCGTATCTGGCGCACAGATTCTCCCGGACCTCGTTCCAGAAATCGGCGGAAAGCTTGCTGAAATCCGGATTCCCGCACTGGGCCGTGGCGGAAAGATTGATGACCGCCCCGGTGAGTTTTCCCTTGTCGTCGAAGGTGAAAAGGAAGTTGGCGAAAGGATCCATCCCCGCCTCATAGTGGCTGAATTCGGGTATGTTCGGCCCGTGCATGGTGCCGTGTCCCAGCATCACGGGCGATTTCCAGTTTTTCCTGAAATAGGGCATCTGGGAAAGATCTTTGCTGTAGATCGTGCGGCGGCTGAAGCCGGCAACCACGAATCCGTACCCCCACGCCACGCTCCCCGGAGAGCGTTTTTTCCATGCTTCGGTGACCGCTTCCGCGGCGGAACGGTAGAAAAAGTCCCGGTACTCTCCCCTGTCGTCGATTTGTATCCCCTCCGGGACGCCGTGACGGCCCGGTCCGGCGATGGCGGGCGTGGTGTGGGAGTGGGTGGAATGGACCAGCAGTTTGGCCAGCGGGAAGGAGGGATCCGTTTTGGCGATCTCCCGCTTGAGCAGGGCGATCTGGCCTGCGGAAAGCTGGAGAAGGTCGCAGGAAAGGAAGATCACCGCGTCGTGTCCGTTGTCCAGAGCAAGCGCCGTCACGGTGACGGGGTCGGAAACCCCTTTGGAAATGCGCATGCTGAATCCCCCGGGGATCAATACGGGAAGACGCGTGGAAACATCCCGTTTTGCCCAGCCGATGGAAAGTCGCCCGACCTGCGGGAGCTTCCTTCCTTTTCCTTTCTCCGGGAAAATGGGAACGGCCTTTTTTCCTTCCGTCCCGGCCGTTTGTTCCTGTCCGGCGGCGGGCGTCCCCATGACCGCAAGGCACAGAACGGCCATTGCTGCAATCAGCACTCTTTTCATGAACGCGTTTTTCATCCTTTCCCCCTTGTTTACGGCTGAAAAATCATTGTTCTCACGACGGGTCGGGATATTATAGCACCCCCTGGGAGAAAAATCAATCGTTCCCGCCAATGAGAAAAGCGGTTTTTCCGTGTTTTTTTTCGGGAACGGGTTTTAAAAACGGACGGAAACACTATACATTAATCCAAAAAACGCAAACAAAGGAAGATCATGAAACCCGATCACGAACTTGACCGTTTCCGGCCTGTCCCGTTCTATTTTCTCGATACCGCCGACCCTGCCGACTACACGCAGGAAGCCGTTTTTGCCGCCATGAAGCGCATGAAAGAGCTCGGTTACGGAGGGATCGTCCTCTTCAACAAGCCGCCGCTGGGATTCGATGCGGATGCCTATTTGTCCGATTTCTGGTTCACGCTCACGGAACGGTTCATTCAGGCGGCCCTCCTCCTGAAACTCCAGCTGTGGATCAACGACGGGTTCGACTATCCTCCCGGCGACGCGGCAGGCCGTATTTTCAAGCAGGATCCCACCCTCAAACAGCTGCGGCTCGTCCCCAATGAAGAGGGAAAACTCATTGTTGAGGAGGTCCCCTGGGGCTTCCCCGCCTTCGAAGAACCCGAAAGCGGCCGGCATTTCCGCAAGTTCGTCTATGAGGAATACTACAGGCGTCTGGCAAAATATTTCGGGAACGGGATCACCGGATTTTTCTCGGATGCCGACAACCGGCGGTTCAATGCCCATACGCTGAAGGCGTTTCCGGAACAGTACTATCCGTGGAGCAGGAATTTTGGAGAACTCTTTTTCTCCCGTTTCGGCTACCGGATCGAAAAGGTTCTTGCGGAACTTTTCCACGCTTCCGGCGGGCAGGTCAGGCACGACTACTGGCAGCTGTGCGGCGAACTCTATCAACAATGGTTTGCGGGAAATTACGCGTGGTGCAAAGCGCACAACGTGCTCTACACCTTCCACACCTCCGATACGGGCCCCCTTGCTTACGGGAGTTGCCGCAGAAGCTCCGCTTTCACCGAAGGGGATCCCCTTGCCCTGCTGCGGAACTCGGATCTTCCGGGAACCGATCACGAGATTCTGGCGCTGGACGGAGGCACCCATTACGACGGACGGTACCGTGTGCCGGAAGTCACCCTGGGCGGAGGTGCGGAAAGGCTGCCCCATCCCCTGCTGAACGTGACGCTCCACGACGTCCGGGCCAAATACGCCGCAAGC
Organism: Lentisphaeria bacterium; assembly: GCA_017613255.1. Lineage (GTDB taxonomy): Bacteria > Verrucomicrobiota > Lentisphaeria > Victivallales > UBA1829 > RGIG5327. The sequence goes on along the minus strand of JAGAEF010000340.1, from coordinate 4,680 downwards.
GCGGCTTTTCTGAACGGGAAGGAACGGGTCATGTGCGAAATGTTCGCGGCCACCAACTGGGGCGTCACTTTCGACGATCTGCGGAGGATTGCCGCATGGCAGGTCATGCAGGGCGTCAATTTCATCGTGCCTCACGCCGTGCACCACCGTTTCCGCGGGATCATCAAGCACTTTGCGCCTCCGGAATTTTCCCGCGGCACGCTCCGGCACGGCCTGCGGGAGTTCAACGATCTTCTTGCCCGCTGGTGTCAGGCGGCTTCCGCGGGGGAACCCTGCGCCGATTACGCCGTAATCGACCCCACGGAAAAGGTCTGGCGCGGCGCGGATCCGGAGCCCTTCTTCCGCTTCTGCGACCTTCTGAACCGGAGAGGGGAGACCTTTGTTGTCGTGCCGGAAAATTACGAAGGGAACATCCCCTGCGTGATCGATCCCCTCAAGGAAATTCCGGATCTGCCAGCGCCCAAGGTCACGTTTACGGGAGGAGAGATCGCCTGCATGCGCAGAAAATTCCAAGGGGAAGAGTTCCTTCTTGTTTCCAACATCTGGGACCCGAACCCCGTTTCCGGGATCCTCACGTTCCGGGGCCGGGAGTACGAGCTCCTTCTGGAACCCGGCGAGATCGCCGTGATCGGAGGCCCCTTTGCCTCCTTCCGGAGCCCGGAAAAGCGGGAAAAGGTCCGGACTTTTTCCGGGGAATACGCTGTCCTCTGGAAGGAACCCAACGTGATCCCCTTCGACCGTGAACTGCGTTTTGCCGCGCCGGAAAAAATGGCTCTTTCCCTGCTTCTTCCCGCCGGGCATCCCGGAAAAATCTCCCTCAACGGGAAACTTTTGTCCGGGGGGAGGGCGGTCAAAGTCTATGACGACGGGTATGTCCGGTATGATTTCACACCGGAAAAGCTGAACACGATCCGGCTGGAAAAGGAGACCTCTTTCACCACCCCCGCCCTGCTGCGGGGCGAGTTCGATACGGCTCTGGAAACAAAGGGAGATTTTGCCCGGAAAGTCTATCAGCAGTACTCTCTGGATATTTACGAACCCGAAGAAGCGTTTTTTATTCTATCGGCCCGGCGGAAAACCCTTGTGCTCTCCCATGGCTGGGAAAAACAGGGACAGCTTTTCTATTCCGGGGAGGCGCTGATCCTTCTGGGCAAAACGGAAACGGAGGCGGAAGACACGCTTACCCTTCCGGGATTCCACGGGATCGCCGAACTGCTCCTCGACGGGAAAAGTTCCGCAAAACGGAGCTTTTCGCCTTACGAGTTTCCTCTGCCGGAAGGGGAGCATGAGCTTTCTCTTCGGATCTGGAACAGTATGGCAAACCGTCTGGAACGGTACGGAGCCCCTTCCGGCCTCGCGCAGTTTCCCGCCATTTTGCGGTGAATCTTTGTCCTTTTCGGTGCGGGTGGCCTTCGGCACCGGACGGGTATTTTCCATCCGGGAAAAGCGTTTTTTCTCCAGAAGATGCCTCCGGCAGGGAAACACGGCTTGAAAAATGACCGGAGTGAGGTTATCTTACTGCCGCAAGAATGTTTGCGGATCATCAAAAAGGAGTTTCGACAAATGAAAAATCTCGGCATCGGATGCGGTCTTTTTATCGTGCTTTCCATTCTGGTCGTGGCGATTCTGCCCGACAAAGCTGCGACGAATGCGGTCGCCTACGCCATGCTCATCAGCATCCCGCTTTTCATCGTTTCCTACTTCATCGAAGCCTTCGACCGTTACAAATGGTTCGTCTGGGCCGGCGTATGGGCGCTGTGCCTCCTTCTGGGATTCGTGGCTCCCCTGAAGACCGGCAAGAGCGGTGACTCCTCCAAGGGGAAAAAGACTCTCGCCGCCGGGGTGAAAAAGGCCGTGACCGCAGCAAAGACCGGAGCAAAAACGGCGCAGAAGGGGAAAACTTCCTCCGTCACCAGCACGCCTGCGGAAGGGGTGCGTCCTCCGCAGAAACAGCGGACGCTGGAAGAGGCGCTCAAGGAGCTGGACGATATGGTGGGGCTTGCCGACGTCAAGGCGGAGATCCATAAACTTGTGGACTATACGAAAATCGTTCAGGCGCGGAAAAAACAGGGCCTCAAGGCTCCCTCTCTCTCCTATCACTGCGTCTTTACGGGCAATCCCGGGACGGGCAAAACCACCGTGGCGCGTATTCTGGGGGACATCTACCGGGAGCTGGGGATCCTGAGGAGCGGACATCTGGTGGAAACCGACCGTTCCGGACTGGTGGGCAGTTTCGTGGGACAGACCGCCATCAAGACCAACAAGCTCATCGATTCGGCTCTGGACGGCGTGCTTTTCATCGACGAAGCCTACTCTCTGGCCGGCGGCGGGAAATCCGATTACGGCGCGGAGGCCATCGCCACGCTGCTCAAGCGCATGGAGGATGACCGGGACCGTCTGGTGGTGGTCGTTGCCGGGTACTCCAAGGAGATGCGCAATTTCCTGGACGCCAACAGCGGCATGCGTTCCCGTTTCAACCGCTACATCCACTTCCCCGACTATTCGGCCCAGGAGCTTGCAGAGATGTTCCGGATGCGGGCGAAAAAGAATCAGTTCCTGCTTTCCCCCGATCTGGAGGAAGGACTGGTCAAGTACATGAAGAAGGTGACCAGCCACCCGGATCCCCGGTTCGGCAACGGCCGTTTCGTGCGCAATCTTTTCGAGACCGCCGTGGAGCGGCAGGCAACCAGACTGGCAACGGAAAAGAATCTCACCAAGGAACAGCTCATGACGCTCACCATGGCGGATCTGGATCAGAAGAGAGGTCCCAGGGATCCTGAAGAGATCACGCTGGAACAGGCCCTCAAGGAGCTGGATACGCTGATCGGGATGCAGTCGGTGAAAACCGAAGTGCGGAAGATGGCGGAGTTCTGCCAGATCGCGAAGGAGCGGGAAAAGGCGGGCATGAAGAACGCCAAACTTTCCTACCACTGCGTCTTCGTGGGCAATCCCGGAACCGGCAAGACCACCGTGGCGCGGATCTTGGCCAAGGTGTTCAAGGCTCTGGGCATTCTGGAAAAAGGGCATCTGGTGGAAACCGACCGTTCCGGACTGGTGGCCAAATACGTGGGGCAGACCGCCGCCAAGACCAACGAGGTCATCGACAGCGCGCTGGGCGGGGTCCTTTTCATCGACGAAGCCTATACTCTTGTTGCCGGCGGCAGTCAGGATTACGGAAACGAGGCCATCGCCACGCTTCTCAAGCGCATGGAGGACGACCGGGACCGCCTCATCGTGATCGTTGCCGGGTATCCGGGAGAGATGAAGAAATTCATCGACGCCAACCCCGGTTTGAGTTCCCGGTTCACAAGATACATCAACTTCCCCGACTACAATACAAGGGAGCTTGCCGAAATGTTCCGCATGTATGCGAAAAGAAACCATTACACGCTTTCTCCCGAATTCGACCGCAATCTGGTGGGGTGCATGGCCTATCTTACGCGGAACCGGGACAAGAATTTCGGCAACGGCCGTTTCGTGCGCAATCTTTTCGAAAAGGCCGTGGAACATCAGGCGGGCCGTCTGGCCAATCTTGCCGACCGGACGCCGGAAATGCTCAAGACTCTGGAAATGACCGACATCGGCCTGCGGCTGAAAAAGAATACGCCCCCGCCCAAAGGGAATCCTGCGAAACCCAAGGCTGTCCCGCCCAAGGCGGATCCTGCGGCAAAGGGGGAAAAGAAGTAGGTTTTTCCCCGGGGCAGGGGGCGGGGGTGCTTTTCCCCGCCGCCCCTTGCCTATTCGGCCACCCCTTGCCTATTCGGCCTATTACGGCCTATTACGGCCTATTCCCCAGCCCCGGCTGGAAACGCCCGGTGTGTTTTTTCCGCCGCCCCTTGCCTATTCGGCCTATTACGGCCTATTGCGGCCTATTCCCCAGCCCCGGCTGGAAACGCCCGGTGTGTTTTTTCCCGCCGCCCCTTGCCTATTCGGCCTATTACGGCCTATTACGGCCTATTCCCCAGCCCGGGCTGGAAACGTGAGAAGTGTTTTTTCGCCCTGCGTTCCCCTCATTTTCACTGCATCGCATTCTGCTTCATTTTCCTGTACGTTCCCGGGGTGCAGGAAAACTCCCTTTTGAATTGTCTCGTGAAAAGCGGCACGTTCCGGATGCCGCAGAGACGGGAGACTTCGTTGACGGGAGTGGTGGTATTTTCCAGATACCATCTTGCCTTCTCCAGTTTTTCCCGGATGAGGAAGGCTATGGGGGTGGTCCCGTACCGTTCCCGGAAGAGTTTTGTCAGGGCGTAGGATGTGATGCGGAACTCCTGCAGGATGGCTTTGAGACTCCCGAATTTTTCCGGGGAGAGGGTAAGGGTCTGGGCGATGACCGAGGCCAGATCGGGGGTGTTGGCCAGTTCGCTTTCCAGCACGAAGAAATCGTAAAAGAGTCCGTAAAGGCAGCTGGAAAGGTCTCCCGATTGAAATTCTCCCCCTTTCAGCACGATTTCCCGGATCTTTTCGAACGAGCTTTCGATCCTTTCCGGGTGTTTGCAGTGGCAGAGGACGTAGGGTTCGTCGGAAAGGTTGAGCAAGTACAAAAGAAGCCGGTTCGCCTTCACGGTCACATACTTTTTCATCATGGGGGCGCTGCCCACGGAATGCATGGGAAAGCTGATGTCGGGCCGGTATCGGTACAGGAGAAGATCGTCTTGCCGCAGATGCAGGATTTTTCCGCCG
>JAGAEF010000339.1 GCA_017613255.1 Lentisphaeria bacterium | reverse complement strand
TGGTGGGGGAAAAAGGGTTCCTTTTGAGCGGCGGAGAGCGCCAGAGAGTCTCCATTGCCAGAGCCATTCTCAAGAATCCGCCCATCCTCATTCTGGATGAAGCCACCAGCGCGCTGGATACGGTCACGGAAAAACTCGTGCAGGAAGCTCTGACCAAGGTCATGGCCAACCGGACCGTGCTTGCCATCGCCCACCGGCTGAGCACCATCAAAAACGCCGATCTCATCATCGTGCTTTCCAAGGGCAAGATCATCGAAGCGGGGACCCACGCGGAACTGCTCGCCAGAAACGGCGTCTACAAGAAACTCCATGACACCCAGTACAATCTGGGGAACCTTTGAAGCGTTCCCTTCGAGAACAAAATAAGGATTATCTCATGATCGAAAAATTCCAAGTCGACTCCCTGAAAAAGTTTGCCGCACAAGTCTTCGAAAAGGCCGGGATCCCGCCGGAGGACGCTTTCCGGATCGCCCACGTGCTGGTCACCACCGACATGCGGGGCGTCCACTCCCACGGCGTGGTGCGTTCCGCCAGATACATCGACTGCATCCAGGCCGGCGGCATCAAAAGCGCCGCCGAACCGGTGATTCTGGAGGAAAGCGCCTCCCATCTGCGGGTGAGCGCCGCAGGCGGACTGGGGATCCCCGCTTCCGTAAAGACGACGGAAAAACTCATCGAAAAGGCGAAAAACACCCCCATAGCCGTGGCCACGGTCAACCACAGCGACCACTACGGCGCGGCGGGCTATTACGCCATGCTCTGCGCGGAGGCGGGCCTCATCGGATTTTCCATGAGCAACACCATGCCGCTGGTGGCCGTCACCGGCGGAGCTTCGGCGGGGATCGGGAACAATCCCTTCGCCTACGCCTGCCCTGCGGGAAAGTTCCGGGCCATCCTTTTCGACGTGTGCATGAGCGTGGTGGCAAGCGGCAAGATCGAGATCGCCTCCCGGGAGCATAAGAAGATCCCCTTCGGCTGGATCCTGGACAAGGACGGCAATCCCACGGACGATCCGGATCAGATCTACAAGGGCGCCGTGATGCTGCCCTTCGGCGGACACAAGGGGTACGGGATCGCCGCCATGGTGGAAATGATGACCTCCCTTCTGGGCAATGCCGGACTGCTTTCCGGAGTAAAGTCCTGGAACATGGTCCCGGGAAGGGATTCCAATACGGGCCACTGCTTCATGGCCGTCAATCCCAGGTTCTTCGGCGGACTGGACTCCTTCGTAGCCCGCACGGAACAGATGATCGAAGAGATCAAGGCGGGCAAAAAGACCGCCGGAACCGAAAAGATCTTCTACCCCGGCGAGATCGAGTTTGCAAAGGAAGCCGACGCTCTTGCCAACGGGGTGCCCCTTTCCGACGCCTCCATCAACGAACTCAAACGGGCCGCCTCCCTCGTGGGAACGGACGTTTCCGGACTGGAAAATGCCGCATAGGTTGAAATTCTTACACTGCAACACATAATTTTCACCAAGGAGAGAAAAATGGAAATCAACAATCTGGAAAAATTCAAAGCCAAAATGGCCCGGGGAAAAATGTGTCTCGGGACCGTCATCACGTTGGCGGACCCCATCGTCAGCGAAATGGCGGGAGACTGCGGACTGGACTTCACCTGGATCGACGCGGAACACGGTCCCTTCTCTCTGGAAAACATCCAGGGCCATGTGATGGCCTGCCGGGGAACGGACTGCGCGCCCCTCGTGCGCGTGGCGTGGAATGATTTCGCCATCATCAAGCCCGTGCTGGATATCGGACCCGCCGGGGTCATCATTCCCATGGTATGCACGGCGGAGGAAGCCGCAGAGGCGGTCAACTCCTGCAAGTATCCGCCCAGAGGAAACCGGGGTTGCGGCGTTCGCCGGGCCAACCGGTACGGAAGCATGCCGCTGAAGGAATACTTCGACAAGTCCGACTCGGATCCCATGGTCATCATCCAGATCGAACACATCGACGCCGTCCGGAATCTGGACGCCATTCTCAAGGTCCCCGGCATCGACAGCATCTGCATTGGCCCCTGCGACCTTTCCGGCTCCATGGGGAAACTGGCCCAGACCAACGATCCGGAAGTGGTCAAGGTCATCGAGGAGATCTGCGAAAAGACCAAGAAGGCCGGACTCATTCTGGGTACGGCTTCCGGCCCCTACGACGTGTGGAAAAAGCGGGGACTCAACTGGATCGCCCTCACCTCCGACTGCGGCAGCATGGGCGCGGGCTTCCGTCAGGTGGCCGCATACGAAAAGGACAAATAAGATGAAGACAGCTCTTGTTACGGCAAGCGAAAGCGGAGACAACTACGTCCCGAGTTCCACCCTTGACGAGATCCGGGCCATGGGCATGGAGCTCGTGTGCAAAAAGTGCGTCACGGAGGAGGACGTTCTGGAAACGGCCAAGGATGCCGAAATCATCTGGTTTTTCGGCCAGTGCCCCGGGCTCACCCCGGCGGTGATGGACAAACTGCCCAAACTGAAAGCCATCTTCCGCAGCGGAAGCGGCGTGGACGCCATCCACCCCCACGCCACGGATCTGGGGATCGCCATCTGCAACACGCCCGAATCCATTTCCGAAGCGGTGGCGGAACAGGCCGTCTCTCTGCTTTTCGCCCTTTCCAAACATATCCAGTTCCATTCCCGGGTCATCCGGGAAGGGGAATGGCTGCCCAAGGGTCTTCTCTACTCCTTCCACCTTACCGGCAGGACGCTGGGCCTTGTGGGCTACGGCAGGATCGCCAGAAGAGTGGAGGAGATGGTGGCGGGCTTCCATATGCATGTCATCCATTCGGATCCCTACGCGCCGAACTCCGTCCCGCTGGAACAGCTTCTGAAGGAATCGGACTATATTTCCCTGCACTGCCCCCTCACGGAGGAAACAAGGCACAGCATAAATGAAAAGGCCTTCAGCCTGATGAAAAAGACCGCCCTTCTGGTGAACACTTCCCGGGGACAGGTGGTGGATGAGAAAGCCCTCATCGCCGCCCTGCAGGAAGGGAAAATCGCCGGAGCCGCGCTGGACGTGATGGAGCAGGAGCCGCTGGAAAAGGACAGTCCGCTGAGGAAAATGGACAACGTGATCTTGACTCCTCACATCGCGGCCTTCACCACGGATTTCTCCAAAAACTTCTGGGCGTACTCCGTAAAGAAACTGGCGGCGCTCATGAAGGGAGATTTCAAAAAGGAGAGCGTGAATCTGCGCTGAACGGAAAAAAAAAGGCAAAAAAATCGCGGATGGAGGGCAAAAAAAGAGAAAAATGGAAAAAAATGCTTGACATTTGCGGATTGTGTGTCATATTAAGAACATCGCGGAAGCGTGTTTCAGTCGGTTAATCAAAGGATAGAACCCTTAAAGAAAGGATTTCAAAGAAATGAGCACCACGAGTACAACAGCAAAAAGTGTCATCGACATCGTCGTCAAACAGCTTGGCGTTTCCGAAAGCCAGGTCACGGAAGATGCCAGATTCATCGAGGATCTCGGCGCGGACTCTCTGGATCAGGTGGAACTGGTCATGGCTCTGGAAGAAGTCTTCGGATCCGACATTCCCGATGAAGATGCGGAAAAACTTCAGACCGTCGGCGATGCCATCAGGTACATCGAAAGCAAAACCGGCAACACCGCTCAGTAATTTGGGCTGCTGAATCAAGCTTTTTTCAGACGAAATGCGGGTCTGGCCGATGCAAGTCGGGTAGGCTCGCTTTTCCTTTTGCGGAATTGGATTTACGGAGGTCAGAATGGAGAGACGAGTTGTCGTCACTGGGATCGGAGCCCTTTCCTGCGTTGGCAACAGCGTGAACGAAATGTGGAATGCCGTTGTGGAAGGACGCTGCGGCATCGGTCCCATCACAAGGATCGACGCCACCGACTATCGGACGAAGATCGCCGGGGAGGTCAGGGATTTTGATCCGGAAAAGTACATGTCCGTAAAGGAAGCCTCCCGGCTGGACCGGGACTGCCTGTACGCCATCGCAGCGGCGGATGAAGCCATGCGGGACGCGGGGCTGCCTCTCGACCTCCGGGACGGGACAATCGTGAATCCCGACAACGTGGGAGTCTGCGTGGGAAGCGGGATAGGCGGCATGCACACCATGGAAGAGCAGTGCGAAAAACTTCTGAGGGACGGGCCCCGCAGGGTCTCCCCCTTCATGATCCCCATGATGATCATCGACATGGTCTCCGGTTCCATTTCCATGCGCTACGGGGCGAAAGGCCCCAACTTCGCCGTCGTTTCCGCCTGCGCCACGGCCACCCACTCTCTGGGGGAAGCCTTCCGGGCAGTCCAGCACGGGGATGCGGACATCATGATCTCCGGCGGAGCGGAAGCCCCGGTAAGCAAGCTGGGCGTTTCCGGCTTCTGTTCCATGAAGGCCATGAGCCAGCGCAACGACGATCCTCTCCATGCCAGCCGCCCCTTCGACAAGGACCGGGACGGGTTCGTCATGTCCGAAGGCGCCGGGATCCTCATTCTGGAGGAGCTGGAACACGCGAAAAAACGCGGTGCGAAGATTTACGGCGAACTTGCCGGCTACGGCGCCACGGGAGACGCCTACCATATCACCAGCCCCGCTCCCGGCGGGGAAGGCGCCGCAAGAGCCATGAAAAAGGCCATGGCGGACGCCGGAGTGAACAGCGATGAAATGGGGTATGTGAACGCCCACGGCACAAGCACGGGACTCAACGACAAATTCGAAACGGCGGCCCTGAAGCTGGTCTTCGGAGACAGGATGCCTGCCATAAGCAGTACCAAGGGAACCATGGGGCACGGTCTGGGCGCCGCTGGCGGCCTGGAGACCATTATCTGCCTCAAGGTGCTGGAGACGGGGATCATCCCGCCCACCATCAACTACACCACGCCCGATCCCGAATGCGATCTGGACTACACCCCCAACACGGCACGGGAAAAGAAGGTGGATACGGTGCTCAACATGAATCTGGGATTCGGCGGTCACAACGGCGCGCTGGTTCTGAAAAGATTCAACGGCTGAGCGGCGGTATTCCCCCGGGAAACAGGGCAAACTCATGAAGGAACGAAAAATGGAGAAAAAAATCCCAGCGATCCCAACAGTACGGACATTGGCGGAAAAAGCTCTTCTTTTCACCGTGACAGGTGCGCTTCTTGCTCTCTGCGCCTGCAGCACCGCCCCCGAAAAAAAGCAGGAACTTTCCCAGCAGGAAAAGTGGGAGAAAAGCATCCGGACAAGCTACGGCAACTGGTCCCCTGCGGAACAGTCGGAAGCCACCGTTTTTTCCGCGACGGAGCCTGAGTACGAAAAGAGCGCCGTCCAGCAGACAGTTGCGCCCTCTCCCGCTCCGGCAGTACTGCCTTCCCCTGCGGAACAGTCCGCTTTTCTCAAGAACCCGCCTTCCGCCGTGTACACGGTGGTGAAAGGGGATACGCTGTGGGGGATCTCCCGGAAATATTACGGAAAAGGCTGGAAATGGCGTGAAATTCAGGACGCCAATTTGGACCGTCTGAAAAAGGGCACCATCATCCATCCCGGTCTGGTCCTCGTAATCCCCTCCGTCACGGAAATGCCGGAGAAGGAAGAGGCCAAGGCTCCCGCCGCCGATGAGAAGAAAGCAGATGCCAAACCTGCCGCTGAAGCCGAGGCCAAGAAAACTGACGCCAAGCCCGCCGAGGCGAAAAAGGCGGATGTCAAGCCTGCACCTGCCAAGTCTGCAACTCCTGCGGCCAAGCCTGCCGAGGCGAAAAAGGCGGACGCCAAGCCCGCACCTGCCAAGTCTGCAACTCCTGCGGCCAAGCCCGCTGCTAAGGCCGAGGCCAAGAAAGCTGACGCCAAACCTGCTGCCAAGCCTGCCGAGGCGAAAAAGGCGGATGCCAAGTCTGCAACTCCGGCGGCCAAGCCCGCCGCTAAGGCCGAGGCCAAGAAAGCTGACGTCAAACCTGCCGAGGCGAAAAAGGCGGATGCCAAACCTGCACCTGCCAAGTCTGCAACTCCTGCGGCCAAGCCTGTTGCCGGCAAGACACCCGAAGCGAAGTAACGAAACGAAAGCGCCAAGGCGGACAGGAGCATCATGAAGAAGATCCGGTCGGGAGAAGAAGACAAACCGGGGGGGAGTGAGTTCACTCTTTCCTACGAGATCCCCTCAAGCACCATCATGGAGGGGATGTTTGCCGGTTCTTTCGTCAAAAATCTCGCGCTTGCGGCAAAGACTTTCGGCGTGAAGACCGCCGCAAGGGATCTTTCCGTCAAGATCCTCTCCGATCGGAAGGAGAAGGCGGAAACGTTCCTCAAATTTCTTCAGGGACTGGAACACGCCGCCGTGAAGGGCCTTTCCGGCGGGAAAGGCGTTTGCGGGATGCTGGATCAGCGGGATTTCGAACAGATTCTTTCCGCAGGCAAAAGCTCTTCTCTGGAAAACATTCAGGAATTTTTCGCAAGCAGGATCAAGGTAAGCCCCAAAAAACGGGATGTCGTCCCCCGCACGCCCCATCAGCTGGACTATACGAAGTGCATCCGGGAAAAGGATATGGTTTTCGGCATAGGCCCTGCGGGAACGGGGAAAACCTATCTGGCCATGGCCCTTGCCGTTTCCGAACTTCTCGCCGGGAATTTCAGCAGGATCATCCTTACCCGTCCCGCCGTGGAAGCGGGGGAAAATCTGGGTTTTCTGCCGGGGAAGCTGGAAGAGAGGATCAATCCGTATCTGCGTCCGCTCTACGACGCATTGTATGATATGATGGAAATGGGGGAAGCGGGGACCTTTCTGGAAC
>JAGAEF010000338.1 GCA_017613255.1 Lentisphaeria bacterium | reverse complement strand
CCTGGGGCAAAGTAAGCAGGATCTCTCCGGAAGCGCCCGTTCCCATCGTCCAGATCGTGAAAACCACCTTCTGTCCCGGCGGAGCGGCCAACGTGATGCGCAATATCGTTTCTCTGGGGGCGAAAGCTTCCGCCTTCGGCATCATCGGCAGCGACCACACCGGAAACGAGCTCCGGGAGCTTCTGCTTGCCGACGGAGTGAACTGCGCGGGCCTCGTGGTGGACGAAAGCCGTCCCACCGTGAAAAAAGAGCGGGTCATGGCCGGCTCCCAGCAGCTGCTGCGCATCGACGAAGAATCCACTTCCCCCGTCTCCGACAAGGTCAGGAACGCCCTGTTCGCCAAAATCCGGACGCTTCTGGAAAACGATCCTCCCGACGCCATCATTCTGGAAGATTATGCCAAAGGGCTCTTTTCCCGCGCCTTTGCCCAGAAGATCCTGGACCTTGCCAACAAAAAGAACATCCCGGTCTCTCTGGACCCGAATACCAGAAATCCCATGCGTCTTACGGGACTTGCCATCATGAAGCCCAACCGGAACGAAGCCTACGAACTTGCAGGCATGAAACAACGTGCCGGAGAGGGATTCGACAAGCAGGAACTCCTCGTCGTGGCGGAAAAGCTCCGGGAGGAGTGGAAGGTGAAATATCTCCTCATTTCTCTGGCGGAGCAGGGTATGGCGCTTTTCACCCCGGACGGGAAAATGACCCATATTCCCACCCGGGCCAAAGAGGTTTTCGACGTCTGCGGCGCGGGGGATACGGTCATCAGCATAAGCACGCTTGCCCTTGCCTCGAACCCGGAAGACCCGGTTTCCGCGGCGGAGATCGCCAACTACGCGGCGGGACTTGTGGTGGCCAAACTGGGAACCGCCTCCATTACGCCTGAAGAACTTCTGGACGCCCTGAAGTGATCCGGGAAGCAGATCTTCCGCAATCATCATCCCCGGTATGGCAAAAGCCGAAAAACCCTTTTACTTCTCTCTGGGGAACCAGACCGTAAGAGTATTTTCCTTGCGCATTTCGTCGCCCGCTGTGATGTAGTCGATGAGTTCGCGGCCATTGACGGACTCGTGACAGAGGGCGTGGGGAACATCCCCGCGGGAATCTTCCGCCAGAAGAAGCGGCCCCCGCAGGAAGGCGGTGTAATGCCCGTCCGGAGAGGCGACTTCCCGTACGGAAAGATCGAATTCCAGCTCCAGAACGTCCTCTTGACTCCACTGCCGGTTCAGGGTGAGCCAGCAGTCCGCTTCCGTATCCAGTCTGGCTCCGTTGAGAGTCGCCTCCTTGAGGAAAGGCGGGACCCGCAGATTCAGCGCAAAAGGTTTTTCCGACTTGACGAGGATCCTTGTTTTGGGTTCCAGAGGATAGTTCCCCTTTACCTCGATTTCCGCAAGTCCGGGGACGCGGGCCGTGAGAGGCTCATAGAAGTTGAGATAGAGGGAATCCTCCCCCGAGCGCATAAGGGCAAGCCGGGGAGAGAGTGCCAGCCCTTCCGGCCCCTGCGCCCGGCAGCAGTCGTTTCCGCCGAAGGGGGTGTGGAAACAGAAGTCGATCTGATCCACGGCTGCGACTTTGCTGCCTCCGCCGGTAAGCGGAGTGGGATTGGCGTGGACCCAGCGGGTTCCGTCCGGCGCCATGTCGCCCAGAATCCCGTTGTACAGGGAGCGTTCCATTTCCGAAGCGGGGGAGACCCGGTGGGTAAGGCCCGCGATCCTTTCGCAGTAATGGAGCCATGTGGTCGTCACGCAGGTTTCCCCCAGCGTTTCCTTGTTCTGGGTCTGCGCCCATGCCCCGTCGCCCCAGTATTCACAGCCTCTTCCGCCGCCCACGCCCGTGATGAAGATCTCCCGGTCCCGGACGGAGGCAAAATATTTTTCGCAGGCGTCCTTGTATTCCGGACGGGGATCGAATTCATACAGTTCCGCCAGCCCCTGAAAACAGCTGGTCATTTCGTAGGATTTCCCGTTCCCCAGTTCGCAGGGGATGGTCCCGGCGGAGGCCGCTTCGAAGATATTGTGCTTTTTCGAACACCCGCTTTCCGCGATTTTGCGGGCGAAATCCAGAAAACGCTCTTCCCCGCTGATCCGGTAGACGCCGACCACCGCGCCCAGAATGGAGGCGGCGGCAAGGCCTTCATGCTGTCCAAAGTCCAGAATGGTTTTCCCCGATGAGGCAAGCTGGCCGATGAGGTGATCCAGCATCCGCACACAGCACTTTTTGACCTCCTCTTCCGGGGCAATGCAGTCATAGTAGCGGAGAAGCCCCAGAAGGACGTATTTTCTTCCCCAGATGTCCCAGCCGCCCAGCTGTTTGTCCTCCGGATAGGTGCTGATGCACCCGTCGGGGGTCTGGGTCCCCATGATCTCCGCAACGGTCGTTTCGATTCTGTCGGCAAGGTCCGGATCCTCGAGATAGACGTTGGTGAGAATGGCCGAACGGACCACCTTCCCCCAGAACTCGCATCTCCACGCGTTGTCGTTCTCATTGCGGTAATGGAAGGGCTCCACGAGGAGGTGATAGTCCACCGTTTTCAGACGTTTTTCGCAGGAACGCTTCAGGGCTTTCCCCAGCAGACCGGAAAGACGGACGGGAAAAAGGATATTCTTTTCGTTCATTTCACTCTCCTCTTTGCGAAGGATCCCGGAGGATCCGTTTCACTGTCGAACACATTCCGGCGACTACATGGTCATGTCGCCCAGATAGTACTTTCTTGCTTCCGGATCGTTCACCAGATAGTTGCTGTCCCCCTGACAGAGGATCTTCCCCTGATACATGAGGTAGGCCCGGTCCACGCAGGCGAGAGTCTCCCGCACGTTGTGGTCCGTGATGAGGATCCCCAGATTTTTCTCCTTCAGGCGGTAGATGATCTGCTGAACGTCCGCCACGGCGATGGGGTCCACCCCGCTGAAGGGCTCGTCCAGAAGAATGAAGGCGGGATTGGAAACCAGCGCGCGGGTGATCTCCAGCCTTCTCCGCTCTCCGCCGGAAAGGGTCAGGGCCTGCTGTTTGGCGAGGCGGGTGAGTTCCAGTTCGTCCAGAAGCTGGGTCAGACGCGCCTTGCGCTCCTTGCGGGAGATGGCCAGCGTTTCCAGAATGGCCATGATGTTCTGTTCCACGGTGAGCTTCCGGAAAATGGAGGGGTTCTGGGCAAGATACCCCATGCCCATGCGGGCACGGATGTACATAGGCTGTTTCGTCACGTCCAGCCCCTTGAACATCACGGTCCCCGCATCGGGCTGGATGAGGCCGGTGACCATGTAGAAACTGGTGGTCTTTCCCGCCCCGTTGGGGCCCAGAAGCCCTACCACTTCCCCCCGCTTCACATTCATTTCCACATTATCCACCACTCTTCTTCCGCCGTAGGCCTTCACCAGACCTCTGGCTTCCATGAGCAGATCCTGTCCTTCCGGGGCTCCCTTCATCGTATTCTCATCCATGACCGTCCCCCGTTATTTCCTGTCCACTTTGTCCAGCCCGGCGCCCTTCAGCCCGCCCACGATGCGGGAATCGGGCCTCAGGACGGAGATGCGGCCCGTCTGGGTGTCGATGGTGATGAACTCCCCGTTCAGGACGCTTCCGTTGCCGGTGACGACGGGCTTTTCCGTAAGGGAGATCTTGTTCTCCACAAGAGAATAGACGGCCTTGCCCGCATAGGCCTTCTGCAGCTGACGGTCCTTCCCCGTGCCGGTGCTGCGGGTGATCTCCACATCCCCGATGCACTCGATCTTTTCGATCTTTCTGGAAGCCATCTCCTCCCCGTCGTTCTTCTTCTTTTCCCCGTCTTTCTTCTTTTCCGCGGCGGCGAAGAACAAAATCATCTTGCGGCACTTGATGTTCATATCCTGATCGTCCACATCCACGTTGCCGATAAGGGTCACCCGGTTGTTGTTGATGTCGATATCCATGGATTCCGCCTTCACGTTGGTGGGCTGTCCCTTGTTCCGTCTGGCGCCCGCCTCCTTGAGCCCGAAAGCGGGGAACTGGGCCGCAACGTCCGCCCCTCCGGCCAAAACAAGACCGGCAATGAGAGCGGCAAGCATTTTTTTCCGGGAATTCATTTCTTCTCTTCTCCTGTATTCGATTTTGTTTCGTCTGTTTCCTTCATCTTATCTTCCGGCTTCTTCGCCGACTCGGATTCTTTCCCCTTTTCAGGCTTCTTTACCGTTTCAGGCTCTTTCCCCTCTTCCGGCTTCTTCGCCGACTCGGATTCTTTCCCCTTTTCAGGCTTCTTTACCGTTTCAGGCTCTTTCCCCTCTTCCGGCTTTTTTACCGTTGCGGGCCTCTTTTTTCTTTCCTGCATGGAACGGTCCCGCGCCTCGGGGCGGATGACCACCCGGACCTCGGAACGGATATGGATGAACCTTCTGTCGTAGAAAGCATCGAACCCCACGCCGTCTATATCCAGCTCCCGGGAGCGGAAACGGACCTTGTCCTCCCCCCGGAGCGTCTTGGAATTCTTGTCGTATATCCCGCAGGGTGTGTAAAGGAGCGCCATGCTGTGCCCCTTGTCCTTCCAGTACTCCCGGATGAGGGCGGTGGGACTGCCCAATGGATAAATTTCCGCCTGGTCCATGGAGATGATCTCGTTGACGCTTTTCACCTTGTCCCGGATGATGTCCAGCCGCAGTTCCTTGAGGACCATGAGCGCCCCCAGATTGGAGGCGCTCTTCCCGTACAGGATGAACTGGAGACGGTTGTCCCCCTTCCGGTACTGGGGCAGAGCAAACCCCTCGATGGAGGCCTGCGCCCCCGTATCCCTGCCGCAAAGAGCCGCCCCCGAAAGCAAAAGCACCCCCGCGGCGGAAACAGGCAGAAGCCTTCTCAGAATCTTCCCCATCGCACTCATTTCTGCAGATACTCCCGGAGGATCCCCTCCCATTTTCCCTGCTCTTTCAGCAACATTTCCAGCGCCTCCCGGACCGCGCCCGCGCCGCCAAGCGCTTTCGTGCGAAAGTGGACAACCTCATCCAGCTCCTTTGCACCGTCGCCTGTCGCCACGGCCAGCCCGCAGCGTTTCATGGGAGGAATGTCGATCAGGTCATCGCCTATA
This sequence comes from Lentisphaeria bacterium, assembly GCA_017613255.1. GTDB lineage: Bacteria > Verrucomicrobiota > Lentisphaeria > Victivallales > UBA1829 > RGIG5327. The sequence goes on along the minus strand of JAGAEF010000338.1, from coordinate 3,446 downwards.
TACATGCACTCCTCCCCGGAAAGCTGGAGCTTTTCCAGCAGACGCACAAGCCCGCCTTCCTTGCTGGAACAGCCTTCCAGAATGAAATCCAGTTTCAGCTCTTCCGCTCTTCTCCGGTTGGCCCCGGACTCCCGGCCGGAAAGGATCCCCACTTTCAGTCCGCTTTTCCGGGCAAGCGTGATGCCCAGACCGTCCCGGACGAAAAAGAACTTGATCTCCTCCTCCGAGCCGGCTCCGTATCCGATCCTGCCGTCGGTAAGCACGCCGTCCACATCCAGCACGACGGCGCGGATCTTTTCACATCTCTCGTGTAAGTTCATAAATCTTCAGAACCTCGTCCAAAACTCGTTCCGCTCCCGCAAAATCCAGGGAATTGGGCCCGTCGGAAAGGGCCTTTTCCGGATGGGGATGCACTTCCATGAAAATCCCGTCGATCCCCACGGCGGCGGCCGCCCGGGAAAGCGCGGGAATAAACTCTCTCTGCCCGCCGGAGGCATTGCCCAGCCCGCCGGGAAGCTGGACGGAATGGGTGGCATCGAAGATCACAGGCACTCCCAGAGAGCGCATGGTCTGCAGTCCCCGCATATCCACCACAAGATTGTGATAACCGAATGTGGTGCCCCGTTCCGTGAGCAGGATGTCTTTGCATCCGGCGGCGGCAAGTTTCCCCACCACGCCCTTCATATCTTCCGGAGCAAGGAACTGCCCCTTTTTCACGTTCACGGCCTTGCCGGTCCTTGCGGCGGCGACCAGTAGATCCGTCTGCCGGCAGAGGAAGGCGGGAATCTGGAGGATATCGGCCACCTTCGCCGTCTCTTCCGCCTGACAACTTTCGTGAATGTCCGTGACGACGGGAAGATCCAAAGTCTTTTTCACGGAGGCAAGGATCCGGAGCCCCTCCTCCATGCCCAGCCCCCGGAAGGAGCTTGCGGAAGAGCGGTTGGCCTTGTCGAAGGAGGCCTTGAACACATACTGGATCCCCCGGGAAGCGCAGACTTTTTTCAGGAAGGAGGCGATCTCCAGACAGATTTCTTCACCTTCCGCCACGCAGGGCCCGCCCAGGACCACGAACTTGCCCGCGCCCGCCACGATATTTTTGCCGATCTTTGCCGGATTCATTTTTGCTCCTTCATTTCTGCTCCGCGCCGTTTTCCGGCACGGGAACCATATTTTCCACCTTCTTTTCGGAACGTCTCTTTTCCTCCGCAAGGAACGCTTCCGCCTTTTCCAGCTCCTCAGGCGTATCGATGCCGATGCTGGCGTGTTCGGTGATGATGCACTTTATGCGCATGCCGTTTTCCAGAGCCCGCAGCTGTTCCAGTTTCTCGCACTTTTCCAGATTCCCTTCCGGGAGGGAGACGAACTTTTCCAGCGCGCTTCTCTTGTAAGCGTAGATCCCCCAGTGGCGGTAGCAGGGCATTTCCGTGCCGCCCTGCCGCAGGAAGGGGATCATGGAACGGCTGAAGTAGAGGGCGTGCCCGTCCGCGGCAAGAACAGCCTTGACGATGTTGGGATTTTCCGCCATCTCCGCACGGGAACAGGGAACCACCACGGTGGCCATGTCGGGGCCGTCCTCTTCCGTGATGACGTCGATGAGGGAGTTGATGACTTCCGGACGGATGAAGGGTTCATCCCCCTGCACGTTGATGACGCAGTCGCAATCCTCCTGATCCCGGATCGCCTCGTAGATCCGGTCCGAGCCGGAGGGGTGGGAGGCGGAGGTCATCACCGCTTTGCCGCCGAATCCCAGGACCACGTTGTACACGTTCCGGTCATCCACGGCCACAAGCACCTCGTCCGCCCGGGAAAGGAAGGTCCTTTCCCACACATGCTGAATGATGGGCTTTCCTCCCAGATTGGCAAGCACCTTCCCGGGGAAACGCATGCTGCCGTAACGGGCGGGGATCACCGCAAGAACTTTTTTCGCCATTTTTCGCATCCTTTCCCGTTAAAAACTGTGGGTGACCAGTCCGTCCCGCAGCTTGGGCTCGAACCAGGTGGACTTGGGCGGCATGATCTCGCCGGCGTCGGCAATATCGAAAAGCTGATCCATGGTGGTGGGATACATGGAGAAGGCTACGGCCCCCTTGCCGGAGTTCACCAGCTTTTCCAGTTCCGCAGTCCCCCGGATGCCGCCTATGAAACTGATCCTTTTGCTGGTGCGGGGGTCGGTTATCCCCAGGATCGGGGAAAGCACGTTGTCCTGAAGAATGCTCACATCCAGCTTCTGGATGACGCCCAGAGCGGAAAGATCGAACTTGGGGGAAAGCAGACTCCACTTCCCCTGAAAATACATGCAGAAGGTCCCCTGCCCGGCAGGTTCCGGGGAGGCTGCAGGCGTGATCGTGAACTTTTCCCCCACGGCGGCAAGAAAGGCTTCCGGGGAAAGGCCGTTGAGATCGTGGACCACCCGGTTGTAGGGCAGGATCTTCAGCTGGGAGGCGGGAAACGCCACGGCAAGGAAGAAATTGTAATCCTCCTTCCCCGTATGGGCGGGATTGGCCGCTTTGCAACTTGCGGCGGCGCGGGAGGCGGAAGCTGCCCTGTGGTGGCCGTCGGCAATGTAGAAGCAGGGGATCTCGTTCTCGAAAACTGCCGAGATTTCCTTACTCATCGCTTCTCCGCACTTCCAGAGCTTGTGTTCGATCCCGTCCGGCGCGGTAAAAGAAAAGAAGGGAGGATTCTTCATGACTTCCGCCACAAGAGAATCGATCTTTGACGAATCGCGGTAGGCAAGGAACACGGGGCCGGAGTGATTGCGCAGCGTCATCACATGCCTTGCCCGGTCGTCCTCCTTGTCCTTGCGGGTCTTTTCGTGCTTCTTGATGATGTTTTTGTCATAATCTTCGGCGGAGGCCGCCCCGGCAAGCCCCAGCTGGACGTGATCGCCCATCTTGAGGGAGTAGACGTACAAATTGGCCTCCCTGTCATGGACAAGGGGAGCCTCCTTGCACAGGCGGCGGAAATTCGATTCCGCCTTGGCGTACACCTCGTCGGAATAGAGGTCCACGCCGGGGGCAAGCTCGATTTCCGGGCGGGAAACGCGCAGGAAGCTCAAAGGATTGCCTTCCGCAAGAACGGCGGCCTCCTCGCTGTTGACCACATCATAAGGGACGGCGGCCACCCGGGAAACCTTTTCCGGGGTGGGCATCAATGCGTGAAAGGGATAAAAATGCGCCATTTTATTCTCCATGGTTCTGCCGAAAATCACGGCGTGAAAAATCTTCCTCTTCTTTTATAGAATATAAATATACCTCCTCAAAGGGCATTTTTCAAGAAGTTGCCGCAAAATGATGAAAATATCCCACAGATATCCCACAAAATTTTTCTGACTTGACAAAAAAGAGATCCCAAGTTACCTTTTTCTCTGCGACAAGACAAAGGACAAAAACATGGGATCTCAAGAACATAATTTGGCAGTGCTGGGGCAAATTGTCAAGCACATT
>JAGAEF010000337.1 GCA_017613255.1 Lentisphaeria bacterium | reverse complement strand
CCGGATCATATCATGTGTGAAGCGACCCGGATCTTCAACGAGGCCCTGGCCGAAGGTTCGCCCTTTTCCGCCGAGCTGGTGTCGACCGGCACATTCTCCTGCGTGCAGACGATCAGAAGGGAGACCGCGAAAAAATGATCCCCAGCGACCAGTTTGTCCGTTTTTACAACGAAGTTTTCAAGTTCATCGATGCGCAGGGACCGCAGGAACTGGAAAAATATTATGCCCGCGTCTCGAAGAATCAGGAATACCACTGTCTGAAACTTTTCACGGAAGAAAAGCTCGAGGGGATGTACAAATACTGGGAACACATCCGGATCGAAGAAAACTGCGACATGGCCCATGAGGTCACACAAGAGTGCTATCACTTCGATTTTTTCTCCTGCCCCAGCCTTTCCAAAGCCGTGGACAACGATGCGGAACCGTGTCTCAAGTACTGCAACCACTGTCCCGGCTGGATCCTGCCGCTGATGACCAAGGCGGGGGTGTTCGCCGTTTACAATCTGATCGACCGGAAACAGCCCCGCTGCGAAATGTTCGTTTATCTGGAGAGGGAAAAGGCCGTCCGGAAGGCCGCCCTTCTCACGGAAGAATACGGCAAAGATGTCATCGTGACCAACTTTTAACAGGGTACGGATATGAATAAACCATGCATCATCATTGCGGAGGCCGGCGTCAACCACAATGGAGATCTGGCAATGGCCAAGGAACTGGTCCGGGCCGCGGCGGAGGCGGGGGCGGACTATGTGAAATTCCAGACTTTTTCCGCGGACAAGCTTGTGACGAAGACCGCGAAGCAGGCGGAATATCAGAAGAAAAACCTTCAGAGCGGAAGCGACGACAGCCAGTACAACATGCTGAAAAAGCTGGAGCTTACCAAGGCGGATCACTACGAGCTCATCAAAACCTGCAACTATTACGGCATCCGCTTCCTTTCCACGGCCTTCGACAACGACAATCTGATCTTCCTGATGAGGGATCTGGATCTGGATTACATCAAGATCCCCTCCGGGGAACTGACCAATTACCCCTATCTCAAACTGGCCGCCCAGCTGAACAAGCCCATCATTCTTTCCACCGGCATGGCGCTTCTGGACGAGATCAAGGAGACCGTGGAACTTCTGGTGAAATTCGGCGTCCCCCGGGATACGATCTATGTTCTCCACTGCACCACGGAATATCCGGCGCTGGTTTCGGAAGTCAATCTCAAGGCCATGGACACCATTGCGGAAGCTACCGGCTGCCGGGTCGGCTATTCCGACCACACCATGGGGATCGATGTTTCCGTAGCAGCTGCGGCCCGGGGGGCCGCCGTCCTCGAAAAACATTTCACGCTGGACCGGAGCCTGCCCGGACCGGACCACCCCGCCTCTCTCGAACCGGATGAGCTCAAGCAGCTGGTGATTGCGGTCCGCAATGTCCAGAGAGCCATCGGCGACGGCGTCAAGAAACCCGCCAGCAGCCGGGAAATCGGCAACCGGGCGGTGGCAAGGAAAAGCATCGTTGCGGCAAAATCGATCCGGGCGGGAGAGGTTTTCACGGAAGAAAACCTCACCACGAAGCGTCCCGGAACGGGGATTTCTCCCATGAAATGGGAGGAAGTTCTGGGGCAGAAGGCCAAACGCGATTTCGCGGAAAACGACCTGATCGAACTGTAAGGAGGGCGCTATGGACAAAAAAAATATACAGGCCTGGATCTTCGTTCGCGGAGACTCTTTGGGACTGCCCGGAAAAAACGTGAAACCGCTCCTGGGGAAACCGTTGATCGCCTATACCATCGAAGCGGCCCGCAAATCCCGTTTCATCAAAGACGTCTTCGTTTCCACGGACAGCCCCACCGTGGCTGCCACGGCGGAGCAGTTCGGCGCGATCATCCCGTTCCTGCGCCCGGCGGAGCTGGCCGTTCTGGGGTCCCCGGTCCGCAACGCATGGATCCATGCCATCCAATGGAACCGTCAGCAGAGCGAATTCCCCCGGATGGACGTCATGGTGGCGCTTCCGGTGACGACCCCTTTGCGCACTCCTGCGGAGATCGATCAGGCCATCGAACTGTATCTGCAAGGGGAATGCGACACGGTGACCGCCGTAGTCAGAAGCAATCAGCATCCCGCCAAGAACATGCTTTATCTGGACGAGAACGGCTATGCCTCCCTTTGCGAGAAAACGAAGGAGGAGCGTCCCGCTTACGACGTCAGCAGTCTGGTTCATGTTTCCGGCACGGACTACATTCTGCAGGAACCGGATTATCTGAAGGGGAGAGTCAAGACCGTGGAAGTCCCCCGGGAGCACGGGCTGGACATCAAGGACATCTGGGACTTCAAACTGGCCGAAATCATTCTGAAAGAGACGGGGAAATGAGACAGGTTTTGGTCATAGGCTACGGTTCCATCGGGAAGCGCCACACGGAAGTGCTGCGGCAGATGGGCTGTACCGTTTCGGTCGTTTCCGGACACCTGCAGAGCGATGATTTTCCCGTATACAGGGAAGTGGCGGCGGCATTTCGTTCGAATCATTTCGAGTATATCGTGGTCGCCGTGCCTACGGCAAATCATGCGGAAACCCTGAAGCAGCTGGAGCCGTTCCTCACGTCCGACGAGATCGTTTTCGTGGAAAAACCTCTCTTTTCGGATATTGCGCAGAAGTTCGATGCGAAAGGACTGCGAATCGTCGTCGGGTACGTTCTGCGCGCCCACCCGCTGCTGCGCCGGGCAAAGGAGCTGACCGCGGGGAAAAGGCTTTTTTCCTGCAGCTGTTCCTGCGGTCAGTATCTGCCTTCCTGGCGTCCAGGAACGGATTACACGAAAGGGTATTCCGCCCACAGATCACAGGGGGGCGGCGTCCTTCGGGACTTGAGTCACGAGCTGGATTATCTGCAGAGAATCGCGGGGCAATGGACCTCCGTTGCCGCCATCGGCGGAAAATTCAGCGATCTGGAGATTCAGTCGGACGACCAGTTCAGCCTGCTCATGACTGCGGAAAACTGCCCGCTTTGTGAATGTCACGTCGACTATCTGGCCAGAAAAGTGCATCGGGATCTGCGTGTGGAGTTCGAAGACGGGTCCATTCATTTGGACTTCATTGCCGGGACGCTGGATTTCAACGGTTGCGCGGAAACCGTGAAACTGGAACGCAACGACCTGTTCCGGACCATGCACGAGGAAGCCATGAGTTTCGATCTCAGGCATCTGGCAACGTATGAAGAGGCGTGGGATACGGTAAAGCTGATGGATGCGGCGGAACGTGCCGCAAAGGAGAGGATATGGGTGCAAAACCAATAGTTCATGCCTGGATTTTTGCGCGCGGCGGCTCCAAGGGGGTCCCCCGCAAGAATATTCGTCCGCTTTGCGGCAAGCCTTTGATCGCCTACGCCATCGAACTTGCGAAAAAGTCGAAGTACATCAGCGAAGTCTTCGTCTCCACGGACGACAGGGAAATCGCGGACACTGCGGCCCGGTACGGCGCGAAGGTGCCCTTCATGCGCCCTTCGGAACTGGCCCAGGACAAAAGCCCGGAACGGCTGGCATGGCGTCATGCCGTCAACTGGAACAGAAGTCAGACGCAGTACCCGAAAATGGACATCATGGTCTCGCTTCCCGCGACGGCGCCGCTGAGGACCGTGGAAGAGGTGGATCAGGCCATCGAACTTTACATGCAAGGTTCCGCGGATACCGTCATAGCCGTTTCCCCCAGCGCCCACCATCCTGCTTTCAATATGGTATATCTGGATGAACGGAATCAGGCGGAGATCATCATGTCGAAGTACGTGCAGTGGGTGTCCAACCGGCAATCCTATCCCAAGGCATACAACATCACGACGGCCGTTTATGTGACCTCTCCCGACTACGTGCTCACGGAAGACGTGTACACGAGGGGCCGCGTCAAGTCCATCATCATCCCGGAAGAAGACGGAGTGGACATCGACACCCTTCTGGACTTCAAGATCGCGGAACTCATCATGAAAGAACGGAAAGGAGAATAACATGGCAAGCATCAGGGAATATTCCGACCTTCACGGCCGCACGGCGGTCATTACCGGAGGAGCCGGCTATCTGGGCAGAACCATGGCCCACACCCTTGCGGAAGCGGGGGCGAATATCGCCATCGTCGACATCCGTCAGGAAGGAGTCGATCAGATCTGCGCGGACCTGAAAGAAAAATGGGGCGTACACACCTGCGGACTCGTCGTGGATTTGGAAAAGGAGGAAGAGGTCCGCACCATCCCCGGGAAAGTCGCGGAAGCGCTGGGAAGCCTGGATATTCTGATGAACAACGCGGCCTTTGTGGGGACCAGCAATCTGAGCGGCTGGGGAGTGCCCTTCGATGAACAGGAAACTCCCACGTGGCGCAGAGCGCTGGAAGTGAATCTGACCGCGGTATTCGAGCTGACCCAGGCGGCAGCCCCGTATCTGCGCAAATCCGGACACGGCAGCATCGTCAATACGGCCAGCATCTACGGG
>JAGAEF010000336.1 GCA_017613255.1 Lentisphaeria bacterium | reverse complement strand
TGCATCAGGGCAAGATCGCGGAAATGGCCACGGGAGAAGGCAAGACCCTTGTGGCGACTCTTCCCTTGTACCTCAACGCCCTCACCGGACGCAACTGCCAGCTGGTCACCGTGAACGATTACCTTGCCCGCCGCGACTCCCAGTGGATGGGGGCCGTCTATCACTTTCTGGGGCTTACGGTGGGGTGCATCCAGAACGATCAGGACTCCGAGGAGCGCAGAGCCCAGTACAACTGCGACATCACCTACGGCACCAACAGCGAATTCGGGTTCGACTATCTCCGGGATATGGGCATGGCCTTCGACCGTTCCCAGCTGGTGCAGAGAGATCATTTCTACGCCATCATCGACGAGGTGGACTCCATCCTCATCGACGAGGCCCGTACTCCGCTCATCATTTCCGGCCCCGTGGCGGTCTCCTCCAACCAGTTCGGCACGCTCAAACCGCTGATCGCCGACCTCTTCAACCGCCAGAACCTTCTCTGCTCCCGGCTGATCCAGGAGGCCAGAACCGTTCTGGAAAAGCCGGAGGCCTCCGACGACGAAAAGGATCTTGCCATAAGGAAGCTCCTTCAGGTGAAGTTCGGGATGCCCCGGCACAAACAGCTGGCCCACGTGCTGGAGGACGGCTCCGTCCTGAAGGAACTGGAGAAAATGGAAATGACCGTCCGCAGCGAGCAGAACCGGGGACTCCTTCAGGAGGTGCAGTCCGATCTCTTCTTCTCCATGGACGAAAAACAGCATGAGGCGGATCTCACGGAAAAGGGGCGGCAGGCCATCTCCCCCGACGATCCCGACGCCTTCGTGCTTCCCGATCTTCTGGAATCCATCCACAGCATCGAAAACGATCCCGCCCTTTCCGAAAAGGAGCGGCTTGCCAAAAAGCAGGAGTTCCAGAACGAATACATCCGCAAGAGCGAGAAACTCCAGAACCTTTCCCAGCTTCTGCGGGCCTACTGCCTCTTCGAAAAGGATGTGCATTACGTGGTGACGGACGGTCAGGTGCTCATCGTGGACGAGCATACGGGAAGGATCCTGCCCGGAAGGAGATTCAGCGACGGGCTCCATCAGGCGCTGGAAGCCAAGGAGGACGTAACCATCGAGCGGGAGACCCAGACCCTTGCCACCATCACCATCCAGAACTACTTCCGCATGTACGAAAAACTGGCCGGCATGACCGGGACCGCCGAGACCGAGGCGGGGGAATTCCACCAGATCTACAAGCTGGACGTGGTGGTCATCCCCACCAACCGCCCCTGTCAGAGAGTGGACATCCACGACTCCGTCTACAAGACCAGACGGGAAAAGTTCCACGCGGTGGTGGACGAGACCGTGGAGGCCTACAAGAGAGGCCAGCCCGTGCTTCTGGGCACCATCAGCGTGGAGGATTCCGAAGTCTTGAGCAAGATGCTCAAACTGCGGAAGATCCCCCACAACGTCCTGAACGCCAAAAATCACGAGCGGGAGTCGGAGATCGTGGCGCAGGCCGGGCGGAAATACGCCGTGACGGTGGCCACCAACATGGCCGGACGCGGCACCGACATCAAGCTGGGCGAAGGCGCCGCGGAACTGGGCGGATTGTACGTCATCGGCAGTTCCCGCCACGACGCCAGACGCATCGACCGTCAGCTGAGAGGCCGTTCCGCCCGTCAGGGGGATCCGGGCACCTCCCGGTTCTATGTTTCTCTGGAAGACAATCTCATGCGGCTTTTCGGCTCGGACAAGATCGTGAAGATCATGGAGCGGTTCGGACTGGAGGAGGGAGAAGAGCTTCAGCATCCCTGGCTTTCCAAGTCCATCGAGACCGCCCAGAGAAGGGTGGAACAGTACCACTTCTCCATCCGCAAGCGCACGCTGGAATACGACGACGTGATGAACAAGCAGCGGGAGGTCATCTACGGATTCCGCAAGGAGACTCTTTTCAACGACGACTGCCGCTCCCTCATCTTCACCATCGTGGACAACGAGGTCTACCGGCATGTGATGCGGGCCATCGCCGAAGCGGACAAGGATTCCAGCATTCCCATCAATCTGCCCAAGCTGGCCGCGTGGCTCAACACCACCTTCCCCATCGGCTTCGAGGAAAAAGAGCTTGCCATCTTCAAGGAGAAGGGGCAGGTGGATGTGGACAAGATCACGGATCTGGTGGTGGCCCGGGTCAGGGAGATCTACGAGATCAAGGCCTCCGCGGAGGATCCGGAAGGACTGAAATATCTGGAACGGAGCATCATTCTCAACGCCATCGACCGGCTCTGGCAGGATCATCTGTACGCCATGGACAGCCTGCGGGACAGCATCGGACTGCGGGCCTATGCCCAGAAGGATCCCCTTGTGGAATACAAGCAGGAGGCCTTCACCATGTTCGAAACCCTTATGGACGACATCAGCAACGAGATCCTCTCCAAGATGTTCCTTTCCGCCACCAATATGGAGGCCTTCCAGAGAATGTTCGACGCCAATCCCAAATCCCAGCATCTGATCTTCCAGAACATCGACGAAGGCGTCTCTTCCGGGGCGCCTCAGGTCCCTGTGGAAGTGGAGGGAGAACCGGAAGGAGAAGCGGGGGGCGAGGTCGCGCCGGAACTCCCGGAAATCAATCTCACCTTCCGCAACAGCGCCCCTCAGGTGGGCAGAAACGATCCCTGCCCCTGCGGAAGCGGAAAAAAGTACAAGAAATGCTGCGGCAGATAAAGCAACACAAGGAGAAAAAATGGTTACCATCGGAATCACCTCTTACAGCCTTTCCCGTGCGGTCAACAATGACAAGATGAGCGTCCCGGAAGCAATCAAATTTGCGGCGGAACACGGCGCAAAGCATATGGAGATCAGCGCTTCGGGCAAATTCATCCTCAACGGGAATCCCCAGCTCCTCCGGCAGGTGAAAGAGGAGGTCAAAAAGGCGGGTATGGTTTTGAGCTCCTATACTCTGGGCGCCAATTTCGTCCAGCCCGACATGGCCGCTTACCGCAAGGAGATCGAGAGGATCAAGTCGGAAGTGGAGATCGCCGCCGAACTGGGAGTGACCAGAATGCGGCACGACTGCGGCTGGAGAAGCGGAGAAGAGAATACGCAGGAAAACTTCGAAAAGGATTTCCCGCTTTTCGTGGACGCCTGCGGCGAGATCGCCGATCATGCCGCCAAGTACGGAATCACCACCAGCGTGGAAAATCACGGGTTCTATGTGCAGAACAGCGAGCGGGTGCGCCGCCTCATCGTTGCCGTGGGCAGGAAGAATTTCCGCACCACTCTGGACGTGGGCAACTTCCTTTGCGTGGATGAAGATCCCGTCAGCGCCGTGATGAGCAATCTTCCCTATGCCTCCATGATCCACTTCAAGGATTTCCATATCCGCAGGCAGGCTACTCCTCCCCCGGATGGTGCCGGCTATATCAAGACCCTCCACGGCAAATACATCCGCGGCGCCATCACCGGAGACGGGGACGTGGATCTGGATACCATCGCCAAACTCATCAAGGAATCCTCCTATGACGGATTCCTTTCCGTGGAATTCGAAGGCTGGGGCGACTGCATCGAAGGGTGTACCCGGGCTATGAAGAACGTTCTCACGATCTTCGACCGCGTGTAAGACAGCCCGGTCTTCCCGGGGGGAAACGCGGAGCGAAAAAACACCCAAAGTCTCAAGTCGCAAGCTTCAAGTCTCAAGAGGGGGGACGCAGAGCGAAAAAACACTTCTCACGTTTCCAGCCCGGGCTGGGGAGTACGGATGGGTACGGAGTTGTACGGAGTTGTACGGATAGAAACGGAGGGTGCGGCTGGAAATACGCACGCCACCGACTGGGGTCTGCCCGGCACCGCAACGCAACATCGGCAGGGCGACGAATGTCCCACCCGGCACAAAGACGCCAGATCGGATGCCAGGCGAGGCGCTGTGCGCCGAGCGCGCAGCGGGAGGCGAATGAACCGCTGGGCAACGGCCTAGCGGACGCCCACAAGTATTTGTGGGCGGATGAGCCGGGAGCGAGCAGTACGCCCATGTTCAGCGGACGTTTTTCCCGCTGAACATGGGCGCAATAACAATGCACGCGCAGAAACTACCCATCCACCAAACGCTTCTGTACTGCG
>JAGAEF010000335.1 GCA_017613255.1 Lentisphaeria bacterium | reverse complement strand
GGCCATGGCAAGAGCCACATCCAGCCCCCCCGCCCCGATGGCCATCATGCCGATGCCGCCGTTGGTGGGAGTATGGGAGTCGGACCCCAGAAGGGTCTTCCCCGGCACGCCGAAACGCTCCAGATGCACCTGATGGCAGATCCCGTTCCCCGGGCGGGAGAAGATCACGCCCTTGGCGGCGGCCACGCTCTGCAGATACAGGTGATCGTTCCGGTTCTCCGGGCCGTTCTGCATCATGTTATGGTCCACGTAGGAGACGGAAAGCTCCGTTTTCACGTGATCGATGTTCATGGCCTCCAGTTCCAGATAGGCCATGGTCCCCGTGGCGTCCTGCGTAAGGGTCTGGTCTATATGGATGGAAACCGGCTCCCCCGGGACGCGGGAGCCCGAAACGATGTGTTTTTCGAGAATTTTCTGTATGAGCGTGCCTTTTGCCATGATTCCTCTCCAACTGTTCTTTCCGGAAAACAAAAAAACGGGTCCGTCCTGAGACGCCCCGTTTTCATTCTGCCGTCCGCGAATCGCGGACCCATGCAGTCTCCATCAGTCGATGGGCTTGGTCTTGGGAAGGCCGTTGAGAACCTTCTGACCGGGTTTCCAGCGTCCGTCGGCGGTAAGGAGGTTGATCCTCTCGAAACGCTTGAGGACATTTCTTTTTTTCCGGATGGTTCCGGTGCCTTTCAAACTGGGATGTCTGGACATTTTTTCTTCTCCGCTGTTATGTTTATCCGTTGCGTTCTTCCGCAGCAATAGCCGAACCGGACAGGACGGTCCGATTCAAGACCATTTAATATATCACGCCTTTTTCAAAAAACAAGCCTTCTCCCGTTTTTTTGCGAAAAAACCTTTCGAAAAAAGTATTTCCTACCGGGAAAGGCCGAGAAGGTCCTTCGCGGCCTCTATCCAGGCGTCCGCCAGAAGCTGATGCCCCGCCGGGTTGGGATGCATCCCGTCCCGGAGCCAGAACTCCTTGGGCGCCCGTTCCAGCGCCTTGTCCAGAATGCTCTGGCAAGGCAGAAAGAGGGCATGGAACTCCTCCGCAAGTTTTTTCACGATCTTTCCTCTTTCCTTCACATCCTTTTCCCGCGCTTCGTCCACCTCTCCGAAACAGAAGCAGAAGGGCTCCATAAGGACCATTTCCGTTTCCGGAAGGGTCTTTTTCGTCCAGGAAAGCAGGTCGGAATACACCTTTTCGAACCGGGAGATCTCCACACCGAACTTTCTGTTGGTGTCGTTGATCCCGATGAGGATGCTGATGAGATCCGGCTTCAGGTCCAGAGCGTCTTTTTCCCAGCGGCCGTACAGGGCGGGGACATGGTTCCCGCTTATGCCACGGTTCCAGATGACCCAGGGTCTGCCGGGATCGTCGGTGATGAGCCGGGAGACCGCCAGATGAGGGTAGCCGGTCCCCAGCCCCTTGCCGAGGGGGAGATTCTCCTCCCGCGACCTGTCCGCGTCCGTGATGGAGTCTCCCTGAAACAGAATGCGACTGATCATTTTTTCTCCTCGAATTCCGGAAAAACCGCCTTACCGGGAGCCGTGAAGAAGCTCTTTGGTCGCCTCTATCCAGGCGTCCGCCAGAAGCTGGTGCCCGGCCAGAGCCGGATGCACGCCGTCCCGGAGCCAGAACTCCTGAGGAGCCCTTTCCAGCGCCTTGTCCAGGATCTCCTGACAGGGAAGGAAAAGAGCGTCGAACTCTTCCGCAAGTTTTTTGACGATTTTACCTCTTTCCTTCACTTCCGGCACCCAGTCCGGCCCCACCGCTCCGAAGCAGAAGCAGAAGGGCTCCATGAGAACGAGTTTGACCTCAGGCAGGACCTCTTTCGTCCAGCGGAGAAGCTCTCTGTAGACCATTTCGTACCGGGGGACCTCCACTCCGTTCTTCCTGCCGAATTCATGCCAGGTATCGTTGACCCCGATGAGGATGCTGATGAGCTGGGGATGCAAATTCAGGGCGTCGATCTTCCAGCGGGCGTACAGATCCACCACCCGGTTCCCGCTGATCCCCTTGTTCTCGATGATCCAGGGTCTGGAAGGATAATCGGTGATGAGGCGGGCGGTCACCAGCTGAGGGTAGCCGGTCCCCAGGCCCTGTCCGAGAGGAAGATTATCCTCCCTTGCTCTTCCCACGTCGGTAATGGAATCCCCCTGAAACAGAATACGGTTGATCATTTTTCCTCCTCAGAACGAAAACTGCCCCGCAAGGCACTCTCTCATCACGCCTTCCAGCTTGTCCCGGTTGGCTTTGGCCATTTCGCAGAGGGGCAGCCGGTAGATCTCTTCGATCTGCCCAAGGATCGCCATGGCCGCCTTCACGGGGATGGGATTGGATTCGATGAACAGAGCCTTGAAGAACTTGTAGTATTTCCGGTGCAGGGCAAGCGCGGAAACGAAATCCCCTTTCGCACAGAAGTCCGTCATCTTCTTGAGGTCGCCGGGAATGATGTTGGAAGCCACGCTGATGACCCCTTTGGCGCCTACGGACATCATGGGGACCGTCAGGGAGTCATCCCCGCACATGACCGTGATGTCGCAGAGGGAAAGGATCTCGGAGACCCGCTCCACGGATCCCCCCGCCTCCTTCACGGCAAGCACGTTGGCGTTTTTGGAAAGTCTGGCGATGGTTTCCGCCGCAATGGGGACCCCCGTCCTGCCGGGAACGTTGTAGAGCACGATGGGCAGTTTGCAGGTATCCGCCACAAGGGAGAAGTGCCTGTAGAGCCCCTCCTGCGTGGGCTTGTTGTAGTAGGGAGTCACCTGCAGGGAGCAGTCCGCGCCCACTTCGGCGGCGTGCCGGGTAAGGGCTACGGCCTCTTCCGCGCAGTTGGCCCCGGTCCCCGCAAGGACCTTGCACCGCCCGGCAACGCATTTGACGGTTTCTTCGATGACCTTCATGTGTTCTTTGGTATCCAGCGTGGGGCTTTCTCCCGTGGTCCCCACGGGGACGACCCCGTCCACGCCTCCGGCGATCTGGATCTCCAGAAGTTCGTTGAGTTTTCCGTAATCCACTTTCCCTTCTTTCGTGAAGGGCGTGACCAATGCCGTGTACACTCCGCGCATTTCCATAGTCAGTTGTTCCTTTTCTTCCGCAAGTTTGCTGTTATTGTTCAGTTTGCTGTTTCATCCAGAAGCATCTTCCCCTCGAAAACCGTTTCCGCCGGGCCGGAAAGATGCACTCTCTTTAATGTATTCCCTTCTTCGGGAATTTCAATGGCGATTTCATCCCCTTTCCTGCAAAAAAAGCGCATTTCGGCAGGAAAGGAGAAAAAGTTGCGCAATACGACGGCGGAGGAGGAGCACCCCGTCCCGCAGCACAAGGTTTCATCCTCCACGCCCCGCTCGTAGGTGCGGATCAGAACGCGGGGGCTTTTCTTTTCCCTTTCCCCTTCCGGGAAAAAGAGAAAGTCCGCATTGGCCCCTTCCGGCGCAAAAAGAGAGTGATACCGCAGAAAGGAGCCCAATTTCCTTACATCCAGAGTGTTCCATTCTTCTTCCTTCAGCACCGCCACGGCGTGAGGCACTCCCACGCCCCCTTTGTACACCGGGAAGGTACGGCCCTCGAACGTCACCTCGAATTTTCGGAATCCCTCCGTCACATCCAGATGGATCTTCACCCGTTTACCCTCTTCGTCCAGGATCTCCGATTCCGCTTCGATCCCCGCGGAAAGAAAGCACATTTCCTTCTCTTTTCCCAGAAGGCCCTTCCGGTAGAGGAAGGAGGCGGCGCAGCGGAGCCCGTTGCCGCACATGGCGGCGCTTCCGCCGTCGCTGTTGAAATAGTGCATTTCCGCCATGGCCGCCCCCTTTGCGCTCCTCGTGGCCAGAGGTTCCGCAAGAATGAGGCCGTCTCCGCCGATCCCCAGATGCCGGTCGCAGAGAAAGGCGATTCTCTCCCTGCTGAAGACTTTTTCCCGCTTCTCCGGGGAAAGAGAAGGCATCCGGGCAAGGATGAAATCATTGCCCGCGCCGTGCATTTTCGTAAATTCAAAAACCATTTTTCACTTTCTCTTTGCCCTGTGGATCCTTCTTCCCGCCGCAATGGCGCGCCCCTTGCCGGAACGAATGGGACCTTCCGACGGCCTGTGTCCCGGCCGGGTGCCCTTTTTTGCCATGGGTCTTTTCCCGGCGGAAGGACTGCCCTTTTTCCCTTTTCCGGAGGGAGAAGAAGAGGGCTTTTTCTTCTTTTCGGACGCCTCTTTCCTGTCGCCTCTGGCAAGAAGATCCGAAAGAGATTCCCTTCTTCTTGCCTTCAAAAGCACCCGGATGGGGAATCCTTTGAACTCAAAGGCATTGCGCATGGAATTTTCGATATAGAGCCGGTAGTTTTCCGAAAGGAAAGAAGGATTGTTCACGAACAGAGAGAAGGTGGGCGGCGTATTGCCCAGCATGGTCCCGTAATAGATCTTGAAGGCGTGTCCGCCCACAAGAGGGGGAGCGTTTTTCGCCTGCGCGTCGGACAAGACCCGGTTGAGCATGGAAGTGGTCACTTTCATGCTCATGGTCGCCCGCAGATCGGCGATGAGGGAGTAGAGCTCCTCCAGATTGTAGCCGTTTTTCGCGGAAAGGAGCAGAAGGGGCGCATATTTCATGCGGGGAAAGGTTTCATGCAGTTCCTTCTGGAACGTCTTGGGATCCTTCCCCTTGCAGAGATCGAACTTGTTGGCCACGATGATGCACCCCTTGCCCGATTCCGTGATCATTCCGGCAATGGTCTTGTCCTGGGAAGTGGAGCCGCCCGTAGGCGCTTCGATGAGAAAAAGAACGATGTCGCAGGACTCCAGCGCCTGTTCCGCGCGCATGATGCTGTAGTGCTCCACCGCTTCGGAAATCTTGGAACGCTTCCGCAGTCCGGCGGTATCCACCAGCACGGCGGGGACCTTCTCCCCGGCGCAGTCCAGAGTGAAATCCACATCCACCGCGTCCCGGGTTGTCCCCGCCACGTCGCTGACGATGACCCGTTTCTCCCCCAGCATCTTGTTGACCAGAGAGGACTTTCCCACGTTGGGGCGCCCCAGCACCGCAATGCGCAAGGGTTCCGCCTCGTCGGACTCTTCCTCCCCGCCAGCCTTCACGTTTTTCAACGCTTCGGTCATGAGGGGATCCAGCCCGCTCCTGTGCAGGGAGGAGACGGGGAAAAGACGGGGAAACCCCAGAGAAGCGAACTCGGAAGCGCTTTGGACCGTTCCCGGATTGTCCGCCTTGTTCACCACCACGATGACCTCTTTTCCGGCACTTCTCAGCCGGGAGGCAATACTCTTGTCCAGTTCGGTAAGTCCCGCAGTCACGTCGGTGACGAAAAACACGGTGTCGGCGGACTCCACGGCGGTTTCCACCTGCGCTTCTATGGAGCTGTCCCAGAAATCCAGTTTTTTCTTCTCCCCGGAAAACATCCCCAGTCCCCCCGTATCGATGAGGGTGAACCGCTTCCCCTCCCACACACCCGTGGAAGAGACCCGGTCCCTGGTGACGCCGCTGTCAAAATGGACGATGGCAAGGCGTTTCTTGAGAATGGCGTTGAAAAGGGAGGATTTGCCCACGTTGGGACGCCCCACGATGGCGATGACGGGAAGAGAGGACTTCTCTTTCCCGGAAGAAGCGCTTTCCGCGACGGCTTCCGGTGTCTCCTCATCCCGCATATTCTGCTCAAGGGCGTATTTGTCCCGGATCTCCTTGAGAGTCCGTCCCGCTTTCTTTTTTCCGTTCATGCTTCTGTCTCCTTTTTCCGCTCTTTTTCTTTCCGCTGGGGAAAAAGCAAGGGAAAGGATCAGAGACCCTTTCCCCAGCTCAGTTCGAAGCCTTCCGTCAGGCCTTGATGCCCAGAAGCTCCTCAAGGGCCTTGTCGAAGTCGTCCTTGAACACGTCCGCGTGCTTGAAGAGGGAAGCAACCTTCTCCACGCCGTCTCCGAAGCTTTCGGAGATCTCCGCAAGGGTCGCCTCCAGTCCCTCGGGTTCCAGATCGCCTTCTTCGGCGGTCTGTTCGGGGATCAGAGGAAGCCCGTCGGCGGTGGTGGGCGTCATGTAGTACTCGCTCTCCAGATCGTCCCCGGAGGCCTCCACCGTTTCGGTTATGTACGTTCCCGCGGAGGGGATGCCGCCCAGATCCATGCGCTCGGAGACCCGGAATCCGGAACGGGTGCCCGCATCCCGAATCGGGTCGAAGGAGACCGTCTCGGGCCAGATCATGCTGCCCGCAAGGGCAATGCCGCCGGACAATCCGGAAACGGCCAGAGCGTAATTGTTCATGCCGTAGTACCCGAACACGCCGTTGTAGGAGGCATCGATGAATTCCGAGTTGAGACCGGGTCCGTAATCCACGGAGTAGGAGCCGTTCCAGTAGGAGCCTATGCCGGGCATGGTGACTTCCTGCTCATGCGCATACCGCACCACCGTCCCGTTGACGGGAGCGCTGGCGGTAAGGGTCGTCCAGTTCTGGTTCACCCGCGGATCGTAGTAGTATCCGGTGGAAATGACCTGATCCGAATAGGTGTCGGAGTAGGCCACGTTGAGGGAGCCGTCCCCATTCACCGAATACATGACGAAGGAGCCGCGCTGGGAGGCAAGAGACTCCACCGGGTGAAGCGTGCCGTCTGCGGAGACGGTGTTTCCGGCAAAGGCATCGTCGTAACTCCAGTTACCGGTCACATGGTCGCCGCTTCCGCTGCTCATGTAGGAGTAGGCGGCGGAGAGCGTCCCGGAGGTCACGTCCGCCGTATCGTTGGAAACCACGATGCTGTTCACCACATAAACATTGCTTCCTTCCACCAGAACTCCCGCGTCGCCGGAAACATCCGCGACCGTGGAGTTGAGGATGTAGGCATTCTCTCCCGCGGAAACCTTCACGGTCCCGTCGCCCTCGGTATCGGCAATGGTCGTGGAAATGACCGCGATGTTGCCATCGCTCTGCAAGGCATAGGAGCCGATGTTGTTGGTGAGGGAAACTTCGTCCAGGAAGATCCCGGCAGTGGCGAACACAATGGCATCGGCAACCTCGTTATTTGCGAAGGTGCTGTTCGTCACGCTCACGGAACTTTCGGCGCCGTAGGCATCGACAAGGGAGCCGTTCTCCACGCTGTTGCCTTCGAAGCGGCTTCCCGAAACCGTCACGTCTCCGGCAGTCTCCAGAAGGGCCCACATGGCGCGGTTGTCTTCGAAGCGGCTTCCCGAAACCGTGATCCGGGCCTCCCCGCTCACGAGGGATTCCTCCGCCGTGTTCCGGACGAAGGCGCTGTCGGAGATCCGGACGTCCCCGGGGGCGTTGATGAGATAGTCGAAGGCGTTTTCGGTAAAGGTGCTGCCGGAAACGCTCACACTCGTCCCGGAAAGAAGATTTTCCGCCTTGTTGGACGTGAACGTGCTTCCCGCAACGCTCACGTTCCCGGAGGCATCCGCCAGAGCTTCGGAAAGTTCATTGGAGGCAAACGTGCTTCCGGAAACGCTGATGTCGGCCCCGGAAAGAAGATTTTCCGCCTTGTTGGACGTAAACGTGCTTCCGGAAACGTTCACACTGGAACCCGCAAGGAGATTCTCCGCGGCCTCATTGCCCGTAAAGGTGCTTCCCGTTACATTTACGCTGGAACCCACAAGGAGGTTTTCCGCCTTGTTGGACGTAAACGTGCTTCCGGAAACGTTCAGGGTCGTCCCGTCCAGAAGGACCGTCGTTTCGTTGGCACTGAACGTGCTTCCGGAAACGTTCACGCTGGGAGCGCCGACCAGAATTTCCGCCGTATTGGCATTGAACGTGCTTCCGGAAACGTTCACGCTGTTCGTCCCGTTCACCATGGCATTTCCGGCGCTGTTGGAAGCAAACGTGCTTCCGGAAACATTCACGTCCGTCCCCCTGACCACCGAAAGGGTTCCATCGTTGCCGGTGAACTGGGAAGAACTCACGCTGACGCTGCCCTTTCCGTAGATCGCCGCACCGTCGTAAGCATAGTTGCCGGAGAACACGCTATCCGTCACCGTGAGACTGCTTTCGCTGTAGATGGCGCCGCCCAGAAGGGCGCTGTTGTCGGTAAACGAGCTTCCCGTAACGGCGAATTCTCCCTGATTGTAGACTGCGCCGCCCTCCCAGGCGTAACCGTTTTCGAAGGTCACGCCGGAAACGGAAATGGAACCGCCCTTTTCCACATGGAGAATGCCGCCCTGAGCGGCGAGTCCGGCGATACTGCCGTTCTCATCGTAGGCCACGTTGTTTTCCCCGTTCAGGGTAATGTTCGTAAGAGTGATCTCCGTCCCCGTGACGCGGAACATGGAGTCGCCTATGAAGCCGCCCGCGGAAACGGTGATGTCCGAACCGCCGTCGATGGTCACGGGGGAATCCAGGACCAGCGTGGAATCCAGAAGCACATCCCCCCGCTGCTGGAGCCCGTCGGCAAAGGTGATGGTGAAGACCGTTCCGGTCTGCTCATAGAGCTTTCTGGCGTACTTGGCGGCCTCCCGCAGGGAGATATCCATGTTGCCGTCCAGTTCGTCGATGTTGGTCGTCACGACGATCCCCGTGGCCGTCAGAGTATCGGCATAGGCGCGGGAGTAGGCGCCGATGGTGATATTGCTCTGGGCCAGGTAACGGTGACTGCCGTTTCCGGAAACGGAGATTTCTCCGATGGCATCGGAGCGGATGATGCTGTCGATGTCCGGCTCGAACTGGGAGACGGCGGCGCCGTCCATTCCCCGCCAGACGGTATCATCCAGCGTCCGGTAGGCCAGCGCCCGCCTTCCGTTGGAATCGGTATAGACCGCGGCAATGACTCCCCCGGCGGACGCGCTGTCGGTAATGATGGGCACGCCCGTTTCGGGATCCAGCTGAAGTTCGCCGTACCCGTCATAGGAGAAGGCTTCCCAGCCCTTTTCTCCGGTAAGGGTGCTGACGATGGACAAATTGATGCCCTCGTAATCCCCGTTCAGATCCACATCGATCAGGCTGTTGAGGATATAGACGTCTCCCTTGGAGCCGCCCGTATACGTGGTGGTGGTATTCCCGTTGCTGTCCGTTACCACCGTCTTTTTGCCCTCCGACCAGAGCTTCGTGGCGTAATCCAGCTTTCCGTAGCCGTCGCTGTCGTACTCCAGGTTGCCGTCCTTGTCCTGCACGAATCCCGAGGAGTTTTGAACGAGACTGGAGTCCACGAGGAAGACTCTTTCCAGAAATTCTTCGCTGGAACCATCCTCCACGCTGTAGAGGCCGAAGATCGCTTCCGCGGTGTTGTCGTAGATGGAAGCGTTGACCACCGTGAAATCCCCGGTGGCGGCGAAAAGCTCCTTGGAAGCGGCGGTATGGGTTTCGGAATCCATCTTGCCGTTGTTCCGGACCACCACGTTGATGAGGTTGGTTTCGCCGTGCAGCTGGGCGACCACCGCGCCTTCGGGGGCATCCATTCCCGTAATGATGATGTTGCTGTTCTCGTCTCCGATGTTGCTGACCGATTTTTCCCCGGCCTGGAGGAGGAATCCGCCCATTTCGGAAGCTTTGCCGCTCTGGAAGGTGATGTTGCCCGTGACATTCACGATGCCGTTCTCGGAGGCGATGATGCCGCCGCGGGTAACCTTGCTGCCGCCGGAGTAGACGCCCTCTCCGCTGATGGAAAGAGTCCCCATGACGAGGAACGCTCCGCCGTAATACCCGCTCTTGAGATCACTGCCGGAGGAGTCCGTACTGGAATCCGTGCTGGAGGAGTCCGCAGTGGATTCGCTTTCCGAGTCAGTGGTGGACGTGGAGGAGGAGCTGGAGGAAGAGCTGCCGGAGTTTTCGATTTCCAGATAGTATCCTGCGCCGCCGTACACGTTCACGTCTTTGAGGGAGAGCGTGGCGCCTGCCAGGATCACGGCCACGTTGCCGGTGGTGGACTTGGAGCCGTCGATGGTGACGCCGGAAATACTCACGTCGGGACCGGTGACCCCGGCCGTGTTGCCGAAGCCGAACATCGTATCACTGGCGAAGGTATCGCTGATGGTAATCACCACATCGTGTCCCAGGGAGGACGCGAGGGCGGCGAAGTCCACGACGATGGATCCGGTGGCCATGCCGATGACGTTGTTCAGCACGAAGGTGTAGCCGCCTTCGGCCAGCAGGGCGGACACGTCGAAGGTTACCGTAAAGCTGCTGCCCTGAGAGGTCTCCGCGAGAGCGAAGGCTTCCCGCAGGGAGAAGAGGGAGTTGGCCGGGTTGACATCGTCGGTAAAGGTGTTGACCACATAGGTGACCGGTCCGGGAGGCTCGGGGGGTTCGGGCGGCACAACGGTGTGGTAGCTTGTGGCGCCGATGATGATGGAGGAACTTCCCGTATCGGGCAGTCTGCTGTACCCGTCCTTGTCGGTTGAGACAAAGACGTAGCCTTCACTGAATCCCGAGGAATCCGTACTGATTTCGTACCCGGTGACGGCTCCTTCCTCATCGAATTTCACGGCAATATAAACGCCGCCGGAAAGCGCGGGATTGGCGGAAGAGATGGACAGATTCAGGCGGTTGATTTCCACCGACTGGAAGTAGGAGCCGGTCTCCTTGTTGTACGTGTATATCCTTCCCAGCAGAAGCGTATTGGAGGCCGCATCGTCGGCACTGCCCACCACGTTTGTGTTGTCCGCATTGATGTTGCCGCTGTAGTTGACGCCGTCGGCGGTAAAATAGGTTCCGTCGGTCTTCATGCCGCTGTTGACGAGAATGGAGTTTTCCAGCGTGACGGTGCCGCCTTCAACGTTGACGCCGTTGGCGTTGAAGACGATGGAGCTGTCCAGAATATAACTCTGGCCGGAGGTGCTTTTCAACGCCCAGCCGGAGTTGTCCAGAAGCTGGGAGTTGACCATGTACAGGGTCCCCCCGGCGTTCTCGATGCCGTTGACACTGTTCTTGACGGTGGCGTTGATCAGGGTGAGATCGGCTTTGTTCAGAATGGCCGTTCCCTTCTTCGCGCTGATATAGGCACCGCTGGAATTGGTGCTCCCGTTTTCCAGGAGCTCGAAGGTATTCTCGACAATGAGCGTACCCCTGTTCTCAATGGCATAGGTGGTGTTTTCCGGGGAGGTGACGATAAGGTTCAGCAGGGTCAGCGTCGCACTGGGTGTCACCCGGTAGGACGAACCGCTTATGGACATTTCACCTGTTCCGTCAAGACCTTCCAGAGTGAGGATGTCGGAGTTTTCCACGCTGGAAGCATTGATCTTGCAGCTGAAGGAGAGATAGGCGCGGGATTCTCTTTTCTGGCCGTCAGAGCCGGTAGTCACAATATCGTCTTCGCCGTCTCCGTCCCCTTCGCCCTCGGTCCCGGAACTGTCGGTCCCGCCGTCAGCCCCGTTGATGAAGTACCCGGTGTCCTTCAGCATATTCAGATCCGTGCCGTCCCAGTTGGAATTGACGTAAAGCCAGGCTTCCCACGAAGAAGCGGCTTTCTTGTTGTCGATCCCCACGTTGTGGATGGAATCCAGATAGTTCTCGAAGGATTTGATGGAAGTAACCGTTGCGGTTGCCTCGTTGTAAACGGCAATGGTGTCGGCCATCGCCTGAGAAAGACGGAACTGCACATTGTCCGCCTTGACGGTGGAGTTGGTGAAGTTCTTGCCGTAGGCATAGTGCGTTATCGCGGGAGAACTGCCTTCGACCGCGTGGCTGGAGGGGGTGTAGGATTTGGTCCCCAGAAGATCCCCGCCCGTGTTCAGCAGATTCACCTTCCATGATGCGGCAGCCGTGGTTTTCGCGCCGGTGAGGTCTTCGTAGGAGTAGGGAGTGTAATTCCGGTAGGAAGAAACGTCAATGGTGAAGTGGACTCGTACCGGGACCCCGTTGGCGGCGGCAATGGTCTCCATCCACATGGCGGAGGCAATGGTGTAGTTGGCAATACCGATGGCCTCGCTCGCCCCGGGAATATCGGCGACCCGGAAGGGGGTGAACAGGGCATCCAGAACGGAGCCTTTTTCCACGGCAAGATTGAAATCATTGGTGATAAGCGCCGTATCGGTGTTGTTCAGGTTGAATTCCCCCGTATTCCTCACGCCGAAATTGCTTCCGGCGATAACGGTGATATCGTTCAAATTGGCGGTGCTCTGCTCGATTTTCAGGGTGATCGCGTAATCGGAACCGGCACCGACCGTCGCGGAAACCCGTTCGATGTTGTCCAGCCCGGAATAGGTCCCCATAAGAGAACCGCTTGTCATGCTGAATACGCCGCCGTGGTTGGTGACGGCCACGGAAGAAGCATTGGTGTTGAGGACATTCACATTGTTGATGGTGAGGACCGCTCCGGTATTCACGATTCCCAGATCCTGCACGGCGGGATCCGCCTCGAAAATCGTTCCGCTGCGGTAGTCCACGTACATGGTCACGTTGCCGTTGTCGTCCGTAAGAGAGATGGGATTTCCGTTGGCATCGGTAACGTTCACCATCTGTCCATTGACTTCCTTCTGCGTATCGATGGGATTTTCGATCAGCATCGTGCCGATGACGCGGTAATCGCTCCCGTTGACGGTCTGCGCTCTGTCGGTGTTCTTGATGGAGACCGGATGGTTTTCATCCGTTCCCAGCCCCATGAAGTTGCTGATGGTCATGCGGGCTTCGTTGAGGATGGTGTAGGAGACATCGGAGGCGAATTCCACCCGGTTGTCGTAGCGTGTCTTGTTCACATGGAACAAATTGGAGTCTCCCTCCGTGGCGGCGATCCCGAAGAACATTTCGCCGTCCTTCATGGAGTAGAGGGAACTTTCCGCATTGTTTTCGATGCGGGAAACGACCGTATTCGTCCAGTTGAGCAGATTGCTTGTTGCACTGTACACGGAAAAGATGCTCTTGTCGTAGGTCCCGGTCACATGGACCTGGGAACCGTCGTTGACCAGCGTCGTTGCGGAAACGTCGTTAAGCAGGACGGTGGCGGTACGGCTGCTTTCGATGAGGGAAGTTGCCTCATTGCTCTTGCCTGCCACGGTAACGTGGTTGAGGTCGGTAAGGACGAGTTCATGTCCGTCCTCGGCGGTTCCCAGCGTATAAACTTCGCCGTAGAGGAGAAGGACGGGCACATCCACATAGGTGTAGCCGGTACTGCTCCCGACCCAGGGATTCTTTCCTTCCGGAACCGAACCCGAGTAATGGATATAAAGCTGTCCCGCATTGAAGACGGAGGAGGTGTTTTCCACATTTCCGGAGGTTCCGGTGATGTTTTTCCCGCTTACTCCGGGGAGAATGTAGTCGGAGATCAGTCCGCCGGGGTTATCCTGGTACTTGGCGAAATCGACCCCTTTGTCGGCAAAATATTTATCCAGAGCAGCCTCTGTGGTATAGTTGGGATCCGCCACATTGAACTCCATATGGCCGGAAGCGTTGTTCTTGATCCCGCTTACGATATACTCGCCCTGGGCAAGAATCCAGGAGTCTTCGACGTAGGCGTCCCCGGAGTTGAGAACGCCGTAAACGCCCTCCCGGTTCCCGTTGGCAAGGATCTTGGAATTCTCCACTGCCACATCCGCATCCGCCATAGCGTCGGAAAAACTCAGTCCGTCCACGGCGTTTTTGTCCTTCAAGGCGCTTTCGTTGAACAATGCCACGCTCTTGACGGGATCGATCCCGTCGAAGGCTCCGGCGCGGTGGGTGTTTATGGTAATAGTGGAGTCCTCCACACGGAGAAGTCCGTTGACATTCCAGACGGCGTATGCGTCATCCGCCCGGGAGTCGATGTTGTCCGCCGCGCTTCCCAGATCGAAAGTGATCTCACTTCCCCCGGAAATGGTGATGGAAGCGTCGGTGCCGTCGTTCTTGATCCCGTAGGTCAGGTATCTGTCGATGGAGGGGAAGAGCGTTCCCGCCAGAGCTTCCCTCGTGAAGGTCACCTTGGAACCGTCAATGCTCATTTTGCCTTCGTTGAAAACGGAGACGCCGCCCATGCCGTCGGTTCCGTACACGGCTCCGGTCATCAGATAGGCGTCGGAGGAGAGGAACTCGTAGGTTGCCCTTACGCCGTTCCCGGTAAAAACAAGATTGGTCTTGTCCGCTTTGAGCGTCCCGCCATTGGCGATCTTGACGCCCACATTATCGAAGGTGTAGGTGGAGGAGGCCCCTTTCAGCGTCACGGAAACGCCGCTGCCGATGATAAGATCCGTAAGGGTCGCCGTCCCGTAGAGGCTATAGCCGATCACCGTGGAAGCGGCGGCGGGCATGCTGGCGAACTGCAGTGTGGTATCAAGAACGATGTCCTTGGTCTGACCGGAACCCGCGGTAAGGGTGGTGGCCTTCTCAAGGCTGACCACGTCGTTGTCGGCGCGGAAGGTATCGCTGTCGGAATACACATAGGGATTGAGGGCGAAACTGAACCCGTAGCTCAAAGGATCGTTGCCGTTGATCGACTGGGCGGAACCCGGATTGGCAAGCACGTCGAAGGCCTCATTGACCGTGGTGAAGGTAAGTCCCGTGGCCGCATTTTCCCCGGTAACAGTAATCATCAGCGTGTCGATGGTCCCGTTGTTATTCACCTTGGTGGGATCCGCAACGTTGTACAGCGTGCCGATATACCCGAGGTTGTCCAGAACGCCCGAAACTTTTCCCTGTTCCATGATGGTCCCGCCGATCCGGTTGACGAGATCGCCTCCCACTTCACGGATCACGTCCACCCAGCCGGAGTTATCCACATTTCCCGAAACGGAAAACACGGGCCCGATAACGCCGGTAACCGTATTGGTCAGATCCCCGGTGATGCGCAACGATACGCTGTCGGCCATCGTGCCGGAGTTGGTCACATCCCCGGTAAAATCCAGAACGGCCCCGGCCCCGCTCCCGGCGATAGTCCCGTTGTTTACCAGAGAAGCGGCTGTCAGTTTCGCATTTCCCTCGACGTACACGTCCGCAGCGTAATCAATAGTGATCCCGGCGGCATCGCCGACCGTGAGATCTCCATCTTTCAGAGTTCCGCCGTTGGCGCCTATGGTCAGCTTATCCAATGTGCCGTACGCCGTAAGAGAACCGCCGTTGAGATGGATGGTATCGTCCCCAAAATCGAACTGGCCGCTGGAGGGGACGGTCAGACCGCCCTGAACGGTCAACGTCACCGTTCCGCTGCTGCCGTCCAGCTCCGTGACGGTCAGATCACTGTTGTTGATCGTTCTTTCCCCGGAGGTGTTCACGACAAGGGTTCTGATGCTTCCGGAATTTCCGGTTATGGCGCCGGAAAGCGCCACGGTACCGGAAATGTAGGAATCGTCGAGCAGGCTCAGACTTTCTCCCGCATCCACGTCTACGGTATCGGTTATGGCAAGCTCGCTGCCTGTCAGGGTGCCGGTCCCGTTTATGTCCAGAGTCTTCAGGTTGCCTTTGGCGCCGAAGGTTCCCGAATCAAGGACGATGGTATCGTCGCTGTAGTCGATTTCCCTTCCGACGATCAGCTTGCCGCCTGTCCCCACGGTCAGCGTGACGGCGCCGTTGGAAGAAAGGTTGTCCGCCGAAAGAGCTTTGTTGGTAACTGTGCCCGTTCCGATGACACGAAGCGTGCCCAGCTCTCCGGATGTACCTTTGATCTCCCCCGCGTTGGAAAGATTCACCGTGCCGAGAAGAGAGAAGTCGTTCATGGTGACGGTCGTTCCGGAAACGGCAACATCATGGGTCACGCTGACCTCGCCGTGAAGCGGCGTACCGTTGTAATTCAGAAGTTTGAGCGTGACATCATCGCCGAGTGTAAGGTAGTTTACCGTTCCGGATTTGGTGCCGAATTGGGTATTGTCGCCAAGAGTGATCGTTCCCTTGGTAAAGGTCGCGGCGATTTCCACATTTACGGAGGCCCCATCGCCGATCCGCAGTTCACAGCCGTTGGCAGTGGCATCCGTCAGATTCCGCAACACGGACAGATCGATATTGTTGATGGTTGCGTAAGTGTTGGCAACGATGTTCAGACTCTGGACGGATGCCTTGAGAAAGCCCCCTTCCGTGGAAAGAAGCGCATTTTCTCCAAGCCCGACGGTTCCCGTAATTACAGACTTGTTCAGGTAGAGCGTGTCATTCAAGCCTACGGCAATGGTCCCCTTGATGGCCACGTTGTTCGCCCCGGAAGCGTATCCCAAAGCAAGGGGCACTTCGGAGTCACTGTTGGTTTTTCCGCCCACATAAATCGTCTGGGAATCGGAAATCGTGTAGGTAAACCTGTCTGCACCGTTGGAGAGGAACCGGACCTCCCCGCCGGATATACCACCCTTATCATCATAGAGGCTGATATCTCCAGTATAACTTTCCGTGACATCGGCCATGAGTATGACGGTATCGAATTCGTACAGGGAACCCGGGGTAAGTTTGTTCTTCGTCCAATAATCATTCAGGTCCTTGTAAACACCTTCGGTGCCTCCCTTGCCGTCAATGTTAATAGTAGCCAGTTTTCCCACCCAGGCATCGGAAACCGTCAGGGAATCGACATTCACGTCGCCGATGGCGTACTCCAGATTCCAGTTGCCGCCGAAGTGGGAGGAGCTGGTCATATCCGTGGAGGCGGCAATGTCCGCTCCGGTGGCGTCGGCAATGTCCTGCAGGAAGGAGTGTCCCGCTTCCCCGGCAGCCGTGTTGCAGCCGTAGATCAAAATATCCGCGCCGTCGGAAAGGGAACTTTTCATCACGCCGAAGGAAGAACCGTCCTCAATGAGACTTCCGCCCAGAAGAAGCCCGGATTGATTGCCGTGGGTCACGATATGCACGGCGTCATAGGTGTAATCCTTCCCCTCCATATAGGCCTGGATGTCCGCCAGAGGATCGGCGGAATCGGCTTCCAGAACAAGAACGTCCCGCCCCTCTTCCACTTCGCCGAGAAGCGCATCCAGATTATCTGTGGTGGCGTTGACGATGACCAGCTCGTGCCGCTCCGGGGCCGCTTCGGAAGAACCATCCGCCGCTTCCGCAGCCTCCGCTGCCGCGGCGGCGGAATTGGCGTTGATCTCGGCGGCGATCTCTTCTGCGTCAGGCTCCGCCTGATCCGCTTCGGCGGAAGAATTCCCTTCCACGGTGATGACTTCGCTGCTGCCGTTTTCGATGACGATGGAGGAGGGATCATCGAGATCCAGATCGTCCGCGGAGGCCGCAGGCGTGCCGTCCACCACGGAATCCGTGTTCCCGATCTCCAGACCTTCCACAGGATCGGGAAGAAGCGCTTCCTGCGCCTGCCCGGCATCGTCGGCATCTCCGGAATCGTCGGAAGAAGAATCCCCATCGTTCCCGGCATCCTCCCCCACGCCCTCGGCAGTTTCCACGCCGTTCTCCGTCACGGGGGCATCCCCGATGGCGGCGCCGTCGGGACCCGCGGCAAGGGCGGCCGCCGCGGCGGTCTTTTCCAGATTATCGTTATCGGAAGACGCATCCTCTCCGTTTCCGTCCCCGCCTTCCTGCCCTTCGGCGGCAACAAGCGCGGCGATCTCGGGAGCGGCGGCGGCTTCGAAAAGCACTCTTTCTTCCAGTCTGATGATGCCTGCGGTCTTCTTCTTCGTCATGATAAGAACCTGTCCTTTCTTCCAATCAAAATGTTATTTTTCACAAAAACACAGAACAAGCCCACGGCGCGCCGCAACCTTCCGAAACGCGTTCCGGAAAAGCGCAGAGCGCCCTGATCCTGTTCTGTATTTTTGCAACGTTCTCATATTCTTCTCACAGCCTCAGCACGCATGGTCTGCGGGCAATGAACTTTCTGTACACGGTCACGCTCCTGCGCACGAAGGTTTCCACTCGGGAAAGAGCTGCGGAAAAGAGGCGGGAGGAGACGCTGACCACAAAATCCATGAACCTCGGGAAAGAGGAATTCAAGGTATAGACGGAAACCGTATTCTGAATTCGGATCGAGATGATCCTGCCCAGATCGAAGGGGGCGGCGGGAATGTAGAAAAAGTCCTCCTGCACGCACGCACAGGCGGAAGAGACGGCGAAAAACGGCGCGTCCGCATCAAGGGAGTCTTTCAGAAAATACATTCCTTCCACGGAACGTTCCGCAAAAGAAATGCACGCCGAAATCTCCGGATCGTATCCAGATCTCAACTGCATTTTCACTTTCCCGAGTGATGGTTTCCGAAGCAATCCATGCTTCTTCAGGGGATAAGATATAACGCGTTCGGGCAAATTGCAAACGGGAATGAAAAAATTTTTACCTTTTTTTTCGTTCCGGACCCGGAAAAGTCCCTTTTTCCCCTTCCGTGCTTGAAAAATCGGCGCTCTTCTTCTATATTTTACGGCATCGAACACACCCCCGGCCGGGACAGAAAAGGAGAGGAAAAATGGAAAAACATTATCTTGACGACAGGGAAAAGATCCTCGTCAAAAAGGACCGCAGAAGCGTTTTCGTTTTGAGCGCCTTTTCGGAAACCGACAACATCGCGACCCGATTCATCGAGGGCAACGAAAACAGTTTCTTCCTGCCCAAAGAGCTCCCTCTGGAGGAGTGGAACAAGGGCCGCCTTTTCGCAAAAAGCTGGGACAATCACGCCCCCTGGGTGGCCGGGCATCACGGAATCATCGGGGCGAATCACGGGAGCCCCTTCACCTTCCGGGTCACCATGCTGCGCCACTGGCTTTTTCAGGAGGATCTGGGAAAGGTCCTTACCGACGACGCGGGGGAAAGATTCGTTCTCCTTTCCATTCAGGACTTATGCACCTTCTTCCTTCACAGCGACGTCCCGGATGAGGGAAAAGCGTTCTGCGCAGCCGTGACCGGATCTCTCCATCTGGAAGGAAAGACTTTTCTCCCGGAAAAGGTGGAAAAAATCATGATGAACGGCGTCCCCGGCGGCCAGCTCTCCCCCCATCAGAGATACAATTCGATCCGTCTGCTTGCCGACGGGAAGCGGGAGATCGGGGAGGGAGAGGTCTGCGAATGCTCCTTTGCGGAGCTTTTCTGGGATATGGACCTGATCCTGCCGGACGATCTGCTTATCCACGCAAAAAGTCATCCCGGGAAATATGTCTCCCCCCACGATCCCGCCCTTCCCGGCGCGATCAAGTGCGAAATGACCACCTTCTTCCAGCCGGGAAGCTGCCGCAGGATCCGGAACAAAGTCACCTTCCTGCGGGATTTTTCCGAATCCCTCCGGTACGGCATGATCCAGTACTACAGCGAAGTCCCCTTTTCCCTCCATGAAAAACTGGTCCCCGGGCTGAAAAGAAGCGGGATTTCCGGGATCGAAACGGATCCCCTCCTCCCGTGGAAATTCCCGGAAAAGAGTTCGGTCTCCCATTTCTTCACCAAACAGGACGCCCTCTCCCCGGACAGGATCCCCAACTGTTTCATGGATCTCTTCGGAAACGGCGGGAAGCGGGAACTGGGGGTGGCGCTGGGCTACTCCCCCAGCTGCGGGATCACCGCAAGGGGGAAGGAAGCGGAACGGGGGGAGACTTTCCTCTATCTCTACAGAAGCGGCAAGATCTACCCCTACGCCTTCGAGAAAGCGTCGGTGAAGGCGGGGGAAAGTTTTACTCTCCACGCCTTCCATCAGTATTTTCTCCCGGACGAACGGGGCATCTGCTGTTTTCAGCATGAGGAAGAGGACGGGTACTTCCTTTACGTTTTCTTCCCGGAAAAGATCGCCGAATACATTGTTTCCCTCCCGGAACGGTACGCAAGCAGGGCTTTTGCCCTTGCGGAAGGCGACGAAGGGGTTTCCTTTGTCCAAAAGGGGCGTTCTCTCCTTTTCCATGCGGAAAACGGGGGCGGGATCGTCCTCAAAGGGTGATTTCCTACCGGAAAAGCCCGCTCCCGGCACGGGAAAGAAGAAAATCCTTCAGGGCGGCGCGTTTTTCCCCCGTGGCCCTGCCTGCGGGAAGAAAGAGGGCGAGAACGGCGCAAAGATCCTTCCGGAGTCCCGTATCCAGAAGGAAACACAGACTCCAGAGAGCGTTTCCGCACGCCTTGCCCTCCCGGAAGCGCGATCCCTCCGCCTCACGGAGGGGTGCAAGAAAAAGCGCTCTTGCGGGCGAAGGGGAAAAGAGGGAGGCTCTTGCCGCCTCCTCCCCGGCAACGACCCCTTTGCTTCCCCCGTGAGAGAAGGTTTCCGTGAGTTTCGGAAAAGCCCCCTCCTCCTCCGGGAAAGAAGCTGAAACTTCCCCGCAGAAAAGACAGCAGGTCTCCCCGCACTGCGTACTGATTTTCCGCACATATTCCGCAAGAACAAGCTTCTCTTCCCTGTTGAAAAGCTCCCTGCGGAAGTGCCGGACAAGGGCCCTGCCGGGCCTGTAGAGGTGATTTTCCCGCTCCGCATGGAAACTCTTTTCCATGGTGCGCAGGAGATTCCTTGCCGTGGCCGGGGGGATCTTCGCCCGGGAGGCGAGAAGATGCAGACGGATCCCTTCTTCCGGGGAAGCAAGCAGGAGATCCAGAAGCGTCAGCGCCTTTTCCACGCTCCGGATGCCGAATTCCCTTTTGCCGCTTTCTCCGCCCATATTCCCCCTTTCGCCGGTAAGAAAGACAGCGAACAAGGGAAAATGTTTCCGGGAAACAAAATCCCGGAAGGGAAAAACCTGCCGGGAATGCGTGTCGGGTATGGGAAGAATCTGTATGCGTCAGGGATTGGAACGGATGTATTCCAATGTGGCGTTGACCATCAGTTCGGAGCGGGACAACTTGCTTTTTTTCGCGTAATCGGTGATTTCGGCGATCTTGTCCCCCGGCGCGGCAATATTGATCCGCTCGGTCTTCACCGGGGGATAAACGCTGACCGGAACCAGACAGAACGGCTCTTCCGGCAATTTATCCCGGACCGCTCTTCCCTCGGAGGGTTCCGGAAGCGGCTGTTTGTGATCGACCATGTAGGCAACGGTAAAATTCAAAAGTTCCTTCGCGTTGTAAATCAATTCTTCCAAAGTATCCCCGTCATCACAAACGCACTCGAAGTCCGGGAACTTGCCGCTGAACGTCCCCAGTTCGTTTTCATAAACCGCCAGAAAATAGGTTTTCTTCTCCATGATGCTCCTCCTTTCGATCGATAAGACCTGTCCCCCGAGCTCTTATTTGATCCCTGCCTGTTTCTTTATGCTCTGCTGAGTTCCTTTCGGCATTTCCTTTGCGCCGTGGTTGTGAAACGGAAAACTTTTCCCGTTCGGTCCGATCATCATTTTACAGCTCCCCGCGCCTGATCTCACCACTTTGCATCCGTTCGCGATCAGAAACTTGAAAAATTCATTGTAGCTGCTCATCCGTCATTCTCCCTGCCGCGATATTCAATATACACACTTTTTTTGTGTTTTCAAGTCTGAAAACCACTTTTTCTCGTGTTTTCCAAAACAAAAGGCGGCCCCGCCTTTTTACAGGAGGACCGCCTCAAAAAATCGAAAAAAAGTTTTTCAGCCTACGGGGATCCCGCTCTTGAAGGAGCCGCCGTCGATGGTGACCAGCTTCAGGGTGTCCCCGTCCTTGGCGGCAAGGAGCATCCCGTTGGAGACCACGCCCCGGATCTTCGCAGGCTTGAGATTGGCCACGATGACGATGGTGCGGCCCACCATCTCTTCCGGCGTATAGTGTTTGGCTATGCCCGAAACGATCTCCCGCACCTCTTCGCCCACCTTGATCTTCAGCAGGAGAAGCTTGTCGGAGTTTTCCAGCTTTTTCGCCTCCAGCACCTCCGCCGTCTTGAGCTCCGTGCGGAAGAAATCCTCCACGGTCACCACGTTGGCGTTTTCTTCGGCGGCCTTTTCCTCCTGCTTTCCGGCGGCAGGAGTCTCCTTCTTTGCGGGAGCTTCCCCTTTCCGGCAGCAGGGAGCGTCCCCTTTTTCCGCCAGGATGCGGGGGAAGAGGGGAGGAGTATCCCGCATGGGAGTCCCCGATACGAGACGGGAGGAAGCCAGTGCGGCATAATCCGCCTTTGCCGCCTCCTCCGGGGCGAATCCCAGAGAAAGACGCAGTTCCTTCATCTTTTCCGGCATGACCGGAAGAAGCAGTGCGGAAACGATGCGCAGAGACTCGGCGGCGGTGTACAGCACCGTGGCGAGCCGCTCCGTTTCCCCCTTCTTGGCCAGAGTCCAGGGGGCGGTCTTTTCCATATAGCGGTTGGCGGCGCGGACCACGTTCATGGCGGCCTCCAGACCTTTGTCCAGCTTGATGTTCTCCACGGCCTCCCTTACGGCGGGAACGGCCTTTTCCGCTTCCGAAAGCAGTTCGTTATCGATCTCCTCAAGCGTTCCGCAGGGAGGCACTTTCCCTTGGAAATACTTGAAGGCCATCTTGACCACGCGGCTGAGCATGTTGCCCAGATCGTTGGCCAGATCGGTATTGTACCGCAGGATGAAGGATTCTTCCGTGAAGGAGGCGTCCTGCCCGGGAACCATGCCCGCGGTAAGACAGTACCGGAAGGGATCCACGCCGAACTTGCCGATCATATCCATGGGATTGACCACGTTCCCGGCGGACTTGCTCATCTTGGCGTTGCCCGTAAGCCACCAGCCGTGGGCGAAAATGTGTTTGGGCATGGGAAGATTCATGGCATGGAGCATGGTGGGCCAGTACACCGTATGGGTGGTGAGGATGTCCTTGCCGATAAGGTGGAGACTTTCCGCCCAGTACTTGGCGAATTTGGCCTCCTCCCCGCCCCGGTAGCCGATGGCGGAAATGTAGTTGATGAGGGCGTCGAACCAGACGTAGCACACGTAGTCGGGATCGAAGGGCAGTTCGATGCCCCAGGAGAGTCTGGATTTGGGCCGGGAGATGCACAGATCCTCCAGATCCTTCTTCAGGAATCCCAGAGTCTCGTTGGCCCGGAAATCCGGCAGGATGAACCCGGGATGCGTCTGGATATACTCCACTAGGAAGTCTCGGTACTGCCCCATGCGGAAGAAGTAGTTCGTTTCGCAGATCTCCCCGGTGGGCCGTTTGCAGTCGGGGCAGAGGCCGCCTTCCAGCAGGTCCTTGTCCGTGAAGAACCTTTCGCAGGGGACGCAGTAGTGGCCCTTGTACTCTCTTTTGTAGATGAGGTCCCTGTCGTAAAGGTCCTGCAGGATGGCCCGCACGACCTTCTTGTGCCGCTCCTGGGTGGTACGCAGGAAATCGTCGTTGGAGATTCCCAGACGCTCCCAGAGCTCCTGAAAGCGCTTGACCGTGTCGTCGCAGTGCTCCTGGGGCGTGAGGTGACGCGCTTCCGCCGCCTTCTGCACCTTCTGGCCGTGTTCATCGGTCCCGGTGAGGAAGAAGGTATCGTCCCCCATGGCCCGGTGGAAACGGGCGAGAATGTCCGCGAGAATGGTGGTGTAGGCGTGCCCGATATGGGGCTTGTCGTTTACGTAGTAGATGGGGGTGGTCACATAAAAAGTGCTCATAAGACTCCTTTCCTCCCGGGGAGGATTTCTTACTTGAAGATCCCTTTGAGGATATCCAGGGATTTTTTCAGGTCGATGAGGGGATCCCGCAGATGGGTATCATGCTCCACAAGGACCCATTTGTCATAACGGTATTTCTTCAGGGCCTCGCAGGGGCCTTCCAGATCGAAATTGCTGTTGCCGCCGCCAAGTTCGCAGAAACGGAGGCGGTTGCCCCAGTCGTCCAGACCTTTGGACTCGTCCTTGATGAACACGTCCTTGAAATGGACGGCAATGATCCTGTCATGGAATTTTTCGATGATCTCCGTATTGTTTCCGCCCGCGCCGTGGACATGGCCCACGTCCAGAAGCAGATAGGCGCCGGGAACGGCGTTCATGAAGTCGAAGATCTCCTGCTGATCCTGTACTCTGGTGCCCAGATGGTTGTGGAGAGCGGCCTTGATCCCCAGCTTGGCGGCGCCTTCCACATAGGCGTTGGCTCTGCGGCAGAAGACGTCGAAGGGGGTTCTTCTGCTCATGTCCCCGGGGGCAAGCCAGACGTATTCCTTGCCGAAGGCCGCCGTGAGAAGCATATGATAGGACCGGGAAGAGCCGCACTCCACCGTGGCGAAATCCATGCCCAGGCGGCGGAATTCCGCCGCCTTGTACACCGCGTCCGCCGCATCCTGACAGCTCAGGCACTCGATGCCGTCCATACCGATGCCCTTCAGGTCTTCCAGTCTGCCCCGAAGATCCCAGTTTCCTCCGTACCACACGTTCATGCCGTAATCCGCAACGCCGAATTTCATGGGAACACCCTTTCCTTGGTTTCGTCAGTTTGTTCTTTTGCCGCGGA
Source organism: Lentisphaeria bacterium (assembly GCA_017613255.1). Lineage (GTDB taxonomy): Bacteria > Verrucomicrobiota > Lentisphaeria > Victivallales > UBA1829 > RGIG5327. Next base: position 11,109 of record JAGAEF010000335.1, on the reverse strand, counting down.
AATGCGGAAAAAGAGAGTTTTTCCCCATTAATGTACCATTTTCTTTCCGTAATGCAAGAAATTTCTTGACTTTTTTTCCCCCGGTGTTATATTAGCTCCGTCAAGTGCGGCATCATACGGGGCCCCGCAGGCGGTTTCGGCAGAAAAAAAGTCCCCCGGCGGAAAAACGGAAAAAAGGTGAAAAAATGAAAAAGATTCCTGTACTGCTTCTTCTCGTTCTCAGTGCTTTCGCTCTTTTCGGGGAAGATCTCCAGTTGAAAAACGGCACCCTTCTCAAGGATTTCAGCGGGCTGGGCAGTGTGGCCCCCGTGACCGATTCCAAAACGGGCCCCTGGGGGATCGTGGTCTATTATGAAAAGGGAGAGAAGACGGCCGTCGTTCAGGTCAAAGATTTTCCCAAGGACTTCCCCTTCATGGCGCAGGTGAACAGACGCGCCGAGCTGATCCAGGGAGCAAAAGCCAAAGCCATTGCCGCCGACAAGGAACAGCAGTTGGAGGTCAAGGAGGAGCTGGAAAGAAAGAAGAGGCTCAAGAAGATCGCCGAGGATGCGAAAAAAGCCGAGAAGGAAGAGGCCGCCGAAGGGAAAAAGACGAAGAAGTCCACCAAAAGCAAGTCCTGGAAGAAGTGATCTTTGCCGGACCGGGACGCCGGGAGATTCCTTTTGACGGAACACAAAGGGATGTGCGGAAATTCCGCATGTCCCTTTTGTTTTTTCCGCCATCTCCGGCGCATTTTTCCTTTTCCCGCTTTTTTTGGACTTTTCCCCTGTGAAACGCCTTGTTTTTTCCGAAAACGCGTCTATAGTTACTTTCCGAACAGCATTTTCCCTGAAAATACCGAAACAAAATGAAGAAGGAGCAAAAAATGAAGAAAGCAAGATTTGCCGTCGTGGGACTGGGACACAGAGGACGCCATATGGCGCGTCTGGCGGCGGACCGTTTCCCCACCGAATTCGTCGCCGCCTGCGACATTGACCCCCTGCTCTGGTCGGAAAAGCAGTGGCTTCAGGATTCCCCCCTCAAGGCGCTCTATCCCAATGTGAAATTCTATGAGAAGTATGAAGACATGATCGCCGAAAACGATCTGGACTTCGTTCTCGTGGAAACCGGGGCGGACGTGCACGCGGATTTCTGCATCAAGGCGCTGAAAAGGGACATCAACGTCTTTTCCGACATCCCCTCCGTGGCAAGTCTGGACGAGGCGAAAAGGCTCTGGGACGCCCAGAGCGCTTCCAAGGCGAAACTCATGACCGGCGCCAACACCAACGAGTGGGGCTTCATCAACACGCTGGTGGACCTGTATAAGAAAGGACTTCTGGGGGAACCCTACTACATGGAAGCCGAATACATCCACGCCTCCCGGGAACCGGCGGCCACCAATCCCATTCTGGTCCACAGCCCGTGGCGGAAGACTCTGGTTCCCATCCGCTACTGCACCCACTCCCTGGGGCCGCTGCTGCGCATCATGAAGGAAGTTCTCCGGTACGTGGTGTGCGTGGGGACCGGGACCCACATCAATCCCAATGCGCTGAAAGACGATATGCAGGCCGCCTTGTTCCAGACGGAATCCGGCGTCACCATCCGGCTTCTGCGCAACGGCAGCTGCCGGGCCTTCTTCGGCCACCACTCCTACCGGGTGTTCGGGACCAAGGGCTATTTCGAGCGCATCGGCGACCGGGGCGCCACGCCGGAAAAAGTCCGTTTCCAGTCCGATGAGTTCTACGGGGCAAGAGATCTCACGGAACTTCAGGTGGGCATGATGCCCAACGAATACAAGGACAACCCCAACGCCGGCGGCCACGGGGGCGCGGACTATGCGCTTTTCGATCACATGTTCTCCGCTTTCCAGAGAGGGGACAAGGACTTCCCCATCAGCCTGCGGGACGGGCTTCTCATGACCCTTCCGGGGATCTATGCGGCAAAGTCCGCCGCCCTCAAAGGGGAAAAGCTCACCATCCACTATCCGTGGGAGGAGGAGTTTGCTTCCGATATAGCGAAAATCGATATGTAAACGACAACCGGAGAAAAAACGATGAAAAAACTTTTCGTATTCCTCCTTCTGGGAGCAGCCTTCCTTCTTTCGGCAAAGGATGAGATCTTTTTCATGAAGGACGGGAAGCCCGCCTGCACCATCCTCGTAAAAGAAAACGCCGGAAAGGTGGAACAGCACGCGGCAAAGGAATTCGCCAAGTATCTTGCCAGGATCGCCGACGGCAAGGCGCCCGAGATCGCAAAGAAACCCGAAGAAGGAAAGGTAAGTGTCCGCTTCGAACTCACCAAAGACAAAAGGGTGGAGGAAGAGGGCTTCAAGATCGATGCGAACAAAAAGGAAGTCGTCATCAGCGGAAAGGACCCCATCGCCTTTCTCTACGGGGCCTACTATATCCTGAAGAAATACGGTGGGATCCGCTGGCTCACTCCCCTCCCCGACGGGGAGTATTTCACGGTGAAGAAGGATATCAAAATGCCCGCGGGCGAATTTGTCTCCAATCCCTCCTTCACCTTCCGCAACATCAACTGGGGGGCGGCCAACAACAACAGCCGGAAATGGGGCTCCTTCGACTGGATGGTGCGGAACAATCTCCGGATCTTCGACATAGCCGAAGTCATCCTGAACCCCGCCCTGAAGGAAGGGCTTCTGGAACGGGGCGCCATCATTCAGGACGGCGGGCACTGCTTCTCCAATCTTCTTACCGGGTACGGCGCACACATCACGAAATGGAAGGATCATCTTGCCGAACTGCACCGCCTCTATAAGGAACACCCCGAATACTTCCCCCTCATCGACGGGAAAAGGACCTTCCTGGAAGGGCATAAATATCAGCCCTGCACCAGCAATGAGGATGTCATCCGCCTCATGTCGGACCATCTCATCGAAGAGATCAGGAAAAACACCATGCAGACCCCCGGCGGCCGTTTCCGCCTCGTCAACAACGACGGCACCGGCTGGTGCGAGTGCGAAAACTGCAAAAAGATCGATCGCGACGACAAGGGTATGACCACAAGGTACTGGACCTTCATCAATCAGCTTGTGGACCGCACTCTCAAAGCGATCCCCGGCGCCCTCATCAACTCCATAGCCTATCAGAACTATCAGGCGGCCCCCACCTCCATCCTGCCCCACAAGGGGCTTCAGACCGTGGAGCTTTCCTTCAACCGGCTCTGCTACCGCCATTTCATCGACGACCCAAACTGTGTCGTCAACAGTCAGGACTACTACATCAAGCACAAGGACTGGGCGCGCCTTGCCCAAAAGCACGGGTACAATCTGGTCACCTACGCCCAGATCGACGATATGGGACGGCAGTGCGTTCCCATCGACGAAGTGTATCTTCACGACATCAAGCACTACTATCACGTTCTGGGCATACGGGGACTGCGCCCGCAGCTCTCCCCCGTGGACGGGACCTATCACAAACGGTATGACGATCTTCCCATGGTCCGTCTGGAGTGGCACGCCCAGTGGCAGGTCCTGTACGCCTTCTCCCAGCTGTGCTGGGACGTGGATGCCGACGTGGACGCCATCTATGAGGAGTCCGGCTCCCTCTATTACGGGAAGGCCTGGAAGAACGGGATGCAGAAGTACCGCAAACTGCTCAACAAAGCCTACCGGGAGACTCCCGGCTGTCACGGCCACGGACACGCGTCCAAAGCCCTTCTGGGACGGGGGATCGATCACCCTGCGGTCTACGACGGGCTTCTGGCCTGTCTCAATTCCGCGGAAAAGGCGGCAAAGACCGATCCGGACAAACGGGCGCTCAAACACGTGCAGACGGACAAAAAGATCTTCGAACTCACCTGGAAAAAATACCGGGAAAACTACCGGAAGAACATCCGGGAGTTCCGCTCCTACCGGAAGAAAAACGAGATCAGGATCGACGGCGTTCTGGATGAAGCCGACTGGAAGAATGCGGACGTCATTTCCGGCTTCAAGACCATCGACTATGACGGAAAGCCCGCAAAATATCCCACGGCGGTCCGGGTGGTGCATGAACCCGACGCCATCTATTTCGGCATAGAAGCCATGGAGCCCAAGCCGGGCGAAATGCTTGCCTCCATCCGGGAAAAGGACGGGAAACTTTGGAACGACAGCACGCTGGAGATCTTTCTTTCCTATCCCGATCTGGGAAGGAACTTTTATCAGATCATCGTCAACTCCCTGGGCACGGTCTTCGATCAATTTGTCCAGCCGGGGGCGGACAGCAATGTGAAATGGGATTCCCAGATCCAGGTCAAGACAAGAGTCCTGAAGGACCGCTGGGTGCTGGAGGCGAAGATCCCCACGGGCCCCATCGGGGAAAAGTGCTTCGACGGGCAGTTCTGGAAGGTCAACGTCCTGCGGGCAAGAAAGATGAAGAACGCGTCCGAAAACGAATCCTCCACCTGGAGCATGGGCAAACCCCACAGCGTCGAAGCGTTTCAGGCGGTGAACTTCGTTGCCGCAAGGAAATCCAACGACCGGTACGAAAAAATCACCCCCCGCACCTTCCCCAACTGGACGCTGAACGAGGCGGGGACCCGCAAATATACGGACAAAAACGGCCGCTGGAAGGTGAAGGACTCCATCCTCCCCGCTTACTGGTATCCCGCAGGACCGGGCGGGGAACTGGAATTCATCCGGGACGGCAAAGACCCGAAAAACGCCTATGTGAAGCTCAAGGGGATCCTGACCAACGACTACTGGGGAAGGAACGCTTCCTTTGTGAAGATCCGCATCCGGGCCAAAGGGAAAGGCGTCTTCATTCCCGCCTGGTACTGCTATGACGAAAGCAAGGGAAAAAATCAGCGCAGAAAGCATCGGGCAAGCCTCACGATAGGCAAGTATCCCTTCGATCACGCCGACTGGAAGGAGATCGTCATTATGACAAAACTTCCCCCGTATGAGGTGACCAAGTTTGCATTGGAGGCCGTTCCGGAGAAAGACTCCGAAATCTATGTGGATTCCGTGCTCATCACGCAGGAAGAAAAGGAAAGCGTGAAAAAGTGATTTTTCCCCTTGCAAAAGCAGGGGGAAGAGGTATATTTACTGCAGCTTGCCCGTCCGTTTCCGGCGGGCGGGACTTTTCTCATGTCACGGAACACAATATACAGGAGGCTATCATGATCCGGCTTGGTTTGTACGGCTGCGGCAGAAGGACGCAGGCCCTTCTGGATTCCCTTTGGAAAGACGAATTCTACACGGTTTCGAGAGCCTTCGATCTCCGGGAGGAATCCGCCGCGGCGCTTGTGAAGAAATACGGCGGAAGCGTATGCAGAAATGCAGAAGAACTTCTTTCCGCTCCCGATGTGGACGCGTTTCTCATCAGTCTTTCCCCTCTGGATCACGCCAAAGTCCTGCGCACCGTCATTCCCGCAGGCAAACCCATATTCATCGAAAAGCCCGTGGCCTTCACGGGACAGGAGGTCCTGGATCTTGCCCTTCTGGCGGAAAAATATTCCGTCCCGGTGCAGGTGGGATTCATGCGCAGGTATCTCCCCTCCTCGCTGGAGGCGTTGGACTATATCCGGTCCCACGAGGGCGGGCGGCTCTTCTCCGTGGACTGCAACTGGTTCCATCACGGAGCCACGGAGATGAACTACTGTTTGTGGCAGTCGCCGGACAACTTCCGCATGAAGGTCTCCCAGATCCCCTTCCACTGCTGTCATATGCTGGATGTGATGCTTCTGGTGGGCGGGAACGTGAAAAGGGTCAGCGCCATTACAACCAAGGTGGTGGACCGCCCCTACCCCAGCCCAGACGATCTTATCGCCAATCTGGAGTTTTCCTCCGGGAGCACGGGCAGGTTCCACTATTCCAGCATGGTACATTACGCGGAACTTTCCTACCGCTTCCATTTCGAAAACTACAGCATCCGGCTGGAACTCATGCCCTACAATCTGCAGATCAACGGGAAACCCAGATTCCGCACCTCCGAATGGGGGGCCTTCCCGGAGGATCCCGCCACGGATTTTTCCTCCCAGTACGAAAAATTCGCCCAGTCCAGGCAGGTCAAGTACGATTTCCATCAGCTGAGCTTTGCCAGCGAAAACATCATGTACGACTTCGTCCGCACCGTCCGGGACGGGGCGAAAGTTTCGGCGGATCTGCGCACGGCGGCAAAGGTGCAGGGCCTTGCGGAGGCTATGGAGCTTTCCGGAAAACTCAGGAAAGTCGTGGAGCTGGACGAAAACGGGCTCCCGCTGAAATAGGTTTCTCCCGCCGGGCGCGGGAAAAAAAGAACAGGAGAAAAAGTGTTTACCTTCATCTGCATTGCTTCCGGAATCTTTCTCTGCGCCGCCGTCCTTTTCGGGGCCGCCTTTTTCCACATGAGATCGAAATACGCTTCCCTTCTCTCCGCCACGCGTCCTCTGGAAGATTTCAACGGACTGGAGGAAGAGAAAAAACAGCTTCAGGAAGCGCTCCACGGCAGGGAACTGGATCTGGCAAGGACGGAAAAGGAGCTGGAGAACGCGAAAAACAACGCCCGTAATGAACGGGAGTCCCTGCTTTCCGCCCATGCAAAGGAACTTGCCGTTGCCGAAAGGAATCTGGAGGAAAAGCTCAAGATGGAAAGGGAAAGCGCTTCCCGCATTCTGGAGGAGACGAAAAAGACCTCCGAAGCGGAAAAAAACGCCCTGCACGCCGCCATGGACACCATGAAGAAGACCTATGAGGAGGCAAAGGAAGAGCTGGAAAAACGGTTTCAGGGCCGCGCCGAACTTCTCAAGGAGGAGTTCAAGGGTCTTTCGGAAAAGATCCTTGCGGAAAACGCCTCCTCCCTGCAGAACTCCAACAAGGAACAGTGGGAAAACCTCCTTGCCCCTCTCAACGAAAAAATGCTCCTTTTCCGCAAGGAAGTGGAAGAAAGCAGGGAAAAAGGGGTGGAGCTGCACTCGGCCCTCCGCACGGAGCTTTCCAAGATGGCGGAAGAGACAAGGAAGATCGGGCTGGACGCGGACAATCTGGCAAAGGCGCTGAAAGGGGAACAGAAGACCCAGGGCAATTTCGGAGAGTTCCTGCTGGAGGACCTTCTCAGCCGGAGCGGACTGGTCAAGGGGGTCCATTACGAGTGTCAGGAAACCTTGCGGGACAATGCGGGCAACGCGGTGGTCAACGAGCAGAACCGGAAGATGCGTCCGGACGTCATCATCCACTACCCCGACGGCAAGGACCTGATCCTGGACAGCAAGGTGAGTCTCACGGCCTATGTGGACTATATGAACGCGGAAACCGAAGAAGCAAGGAAAAACGCCCTTGCACGGCATATCCAGAGCGTGCGCAAACACGTGGAGGAGCTCTCGGAAAAGAACTACAGCTCCTATCTGCGCCTCGCCGAAAGGGAGACCATCGACTTCGTCATCATGTTCATCCCCAATGAAGGACCTTTCCGGCTGGCCATGACGGAAGCGCCCTCCCTGTGGGAGGAGGCCTTCCGGAAAAAGGTGATGATCATTTCCCCCACCAACCTCATCGCGCTTCTCCGGCTCATCCATATTGCGTGGACAAGAGAGGAGCAGACGAGAAACCAGAAGGAGATCCTGGAGACGGCCACCATGCTTCTGGACCGGCTCTACGCCTTCTACAAGGAGCTCAACGATGTGGGAAACGATCTGGAAAAGACCATGGACACCTACCGGAAGGCCGTGAACCGCCTGAAAGGGGAAGGCAAGGGGACGAGAAGCGTGGTGAAGGCGGCGGAAAGGCTGGTCCGTCTGGGGGTGAAGAAAAGCAAGGAGCAGCGTCTCCCGGACCGGCTCATCCCCGGGGATACGCCCCTTGCGCTGGAAGAAGCGTCCTCAGAAGTCTCTCCGGATGAAAACGGGGAAAGTCTCTTCTCCGGAGAAGCCTCCTCTTCCGGGACGGATTCCCCATGATCGATCTGCATACCCACAGCACCGCCTCCGACGGGAAGGACTCTCCCGCCCTTCTGGTGGAACGCGCCGTAAAGGCGGGCCTTTCCGGAATAGCGCTTACCGATCACGACACGGTTTCCGGACTTGCGGAATTTCTGGAGGCGGGGAAAAATGCCCCCCTGAAAACCGTCCCCGGCGTGGAACTTTCCAGCAGGGGGAACAACCGGGAACTGCATATTGTGGGCTTGTTCATCGATCCCGATTCGCCTGTGCTTGCCGCCTTTCTGGAGAAGATGCGGCAGAACCGGAGCAAACGCAACGAAGAGATGCTCATCCGCCTCAACGCCATGGGTTTTTCCCTCACGAAAGAGGAGGTGGAAGAGGAGGCGGAAGGGGAGAGCGTGGGACGGCCCCATTTCGCCCAGGCGCTGATCCGCAAAGGGTATTTCAAGACCTCCCGGGAGGTTTTCGAACAGTGTCTCAAGCGGGGCAAGCGCGCCTATGTCCCCCGGGAACTGTCCTCCCCCGGAGAGGCCATAGCGGCCGTTCACGAAGCGGGGGGGCTGGCCATCTGGGCCCACCCGGTAAGCCAGAACGGCGGAGGCGGGGGAAGAAGTCACGTGAAAAAGTGTCTTGCCCAGCTGGTCCCGGAAGGACTGGACGGCGTGGAGACCTATTACTCCCAGTTCACGCCTGCCCAGCACGAAATGGTTTCGTCTCTGGCGGAAGAGTTTGCGCTTCTTCCCTCCGGGGGGAGCGACTATCACGGCGGAAACATTCCGGAAATCTCTCTGGGGATCGGCACGGGAAATCTTGCCGTTCCCGACGGGCTCCTTGCCGCGCTGGAGGAAAGATGGCTTGCGAAACGGGAGGAGGAGGAGAAGTCCTCATGAACGAAATCCCCTGTACCGACGCCCATACCCATTGTCTGCCGGAAGACCCGTCAATTCTTGCCTGCGTGAATCTTCCTTTTGAAACGGAAAAACTCCCTGCGGAGGGGAAAAATTACCTCTTTTCTCTGGGGATCCATCCGGCGGAGTCGCTGAAAGAAAATGGTTTTGCGCTGCTCCGGAAAAGCGTGCAACGCTTCCCCTCCCTTTCCGCCATAGGCGAGTGCGGTCTGGATAAGAACGTTCCCGTGGCAATGGAAAAGCAGAAGGCGCTTTTTCTGCGGCAGGCGGAGCTGGCGGAGGAGTTGAAGAAGCCTCTCATCGTCCATTGCGTAAAGGCGTGGGACATCCTTTACGATTGCGCGAAACGTTTTCCCGCGAAAGGACGCAAGTGGCTCATCCACTCGTTCCGGGGCAATTTCTCCCTTGCACAGGAGCTTGTGCGGCACTCTTTCACCCTCTCCCTTGCTCCTCCGCTGATCCGAACAATGCCGGAACGGGCCGCACAAATGCGGGAGCTGCCTTTCCTTCTGGAAACCGACGACGCGCAGGAGGACCTGAAAGAACTTTTTGTTCTTGCGGCGAAATCCTGCAAAATCCCCGGGGAAGAACTGAAAAAAAGGGTCCGGACCCTTTTCGGAGCGTTCTTCCAACTGGATACTCTTTGAGGAAAATATGGAAAAAAACGAAGAAAAAAACGAGACACATTGGCAGGCAAGGACCGATCTTCTTCTGGGAAAGGAGAGAGCGGAAAAGCTGAGAAAGAGTTCCGTTCTGGTCATCGGGCTGGGAGGAGTAGGCGGACTGGCCGCGGAACTTCTCTGCCGCGCCGGGATCGGGAAAATGACCATTGCCGACGGAGACACGGTGGAAGCGACCAACCGCAACCGCCAGTGCGCGGCATTGACCAGCACCGTCGGCAGAAGCAAGGCGGAGGTCATGGCGGAAAGACTTCTGGACATCCACCCGGAACTGAAGCTGACCGTATGCAGGGAGTACCTGAAAGAGGAGAAAATGGTACAGCTTCTGCTTGCGGAAAAATACGACTGCGTGCTGGACGCCATCGATACGATCGCCCCCAAACTGCTTCTGGCGAAAGTCTGTCTGAAAAACCGTATTCCTCTGGTAAGCTGCATGGGGTCCGGGGCGAGACTGGATCCTTCCAGGATCACGGTAGCCGACATCGGGAAAACGTACAACTGCCCCCTTGCCGCCTCCATTCGCCGTCAGCTGAGGAAGGAACATTATTTCAAAGGCTACAAGGCGGTCTTTTCCACGGAAAACACCATCCGGAGCGCCGTGACGGAATGTTTTTCCGCCAACAAGCGTTCCAATACGGGGACCATCTCCTATATGCCCGCGGCCTTTGCCTGCCGCTGTACGGCGGCGGTGGTGGAGGAACTGCTGAAAAGGGAGAGATTTGTTCCGTCCCCGGAACGATCCGTCAACGAAACCGACAAGGAGTAAAAAAATGCTGCAATTTTCCTATCCGGGACCGGATTTAAGTGTTTCTCTTCACAATCACAGCTGCTGGAGCGACGGAAGCGCCGAGCTGGAAGAGGTGTGCAGAAAAGGCAAGGAAGCGGGGATAAGAGTTCTGGGGCTTTCCGACCACTATGTGGCCGCCCCGGGGAAAGGCTACGGTTCGGAAGTCTGGAGCATGGAGCTTTCCAGACTGAACGACTACAGGAAAACCCTCCTGAAACTGCGAGAGCAGCTGGAGGATGATTCCTTCTCGCTGAAGATCGGTCTGGAAGTGGATTTCTTCTTCGAAAACGCGGACTGTCTTCTTCCCAAGCTTGCCGCGCTCCCGCTGGATTATCTCATCGGGTCCGTCCATTATGCCGATACCTTCCCCATCGACCACAGCATCCTGGACTGGCAAAATCTCACCGAAGAGGAGAAAGAAAAGATCTGCGAAAAATACTACGAAAAACTGGAGGCGGCGGCCCTGCGGAAGGAGTTTTCCTTTCTGGGGCATCTGGATCTCCCCAAAAAATTCGGGCTCATCGACAACGTCCGCTATTTCCCCCATGCATTGAGAGTTCTGGACAACGTCGCGAAAACGGGAATGGGCATGGAACTCAATACCGCCGGCTGGCACAAGGAGTGCAATGAACAGTATCCCTCCCTCCCCATCCTCCGGGAGGCGGCCAAAAGACGCATTCCCGTCATCGTCAATGCCGACGCCCACGATCCGGCCCATTTGCAGAGGGATTTCCTGCACGCTTCCGAAATCCTTCTGGAGGCGGGCTACCCGAAGCGCTCCTTCTGAAAAAAGCGCAGACATCGAGTAGGAGGGACTTTTGAGGGATAGCCTCGCCAGTCCCGACCTCTCACACCACCGTGCGTACGGGTCCGTACACGGCGGTTTCAAGTTTGAATT
>JAGAEF010000334.1 GCA_017613255.1 Lentisphaeria bacterium | reverse complement strand
TTCCGTGATCTTTCTGCTCTTCCGCTCCCTGCCCCAGCAGACCTTGTCCCGGGCCTCCTCCATATCGCTCTGGGTGGCGGCCTTCTGATCGTGCCTTGCGGCAAGGAGGGCGGCCTCGTTGACCAGATTGGCCAGATCCGCTCCGCTGAAGCCCGGGGTGGATCTTGCGATCACGTCCAGATCCACGCTCTTGTCCAGCTTCACGTCCTTGGCGTGCACGTCCAGGATTTTTCTCCTTCCGGCGATGTCAGGCAGATCGATGACGATCTGTCTGTCGAATCTTCCCGGACGCAGAAGCGCGGGATCCAGCACGTCCACCCGGTTGGTGGCGGCAAGAAGGATCACCCCTTCGGAGGTGGTAAGTCCGTCCATTTCCACCAGAAGGGCGTTGAGGGTCTGTTCCCGTTCGTCGTGTCCGCCGCCTATCCCGGTGAAGCGGGAGCGGCCCACCGCGTCGATCTCGTCGATGAAGATGAGGCAGGGGGCGGCTTTCCGCGCCTGCTCGAACATATCCCGCACCCGGCTTGCGCCCACGCCCACGAACATTTCCACGAAGTCGGATCCGCTGATGGCGAAGAAAGGCACGCTGGCCTCTCCGGCCACGGCCTTGGCCATAAGGGTCTTCCCCGTTCCGGGAGGGCCCACCAGAAGCGCTCCCTTGGGGATCTTGCCCCCCAGAAGCTTGTATTTCAGGGGATCCCGCAGATAATCCACGATCTCCTTGGTCTCCTCCTTGGCTTCGTCGCACCCGGCGACGTCGTCGAAGGTCTTTCTGTGTTCGTCGGGCATGATGACTCTGGCGCGGCTTTTGCCGAACTGCATGGCGTCATGCCCCGCCCGGCCCATCTGATGGACCAGCAGAAAGTAGATGAAGCCGATGACCACCGCGCCGATGACCAGCTGGATGAGGAGGGATTTCCACCACACGTCCTTCTGCAGGACCGTGACCTTGACGGAGGCGAGATTCCGGGAGATTTCCGGAGTGAGGATCACCCTTGCGGAATAGAGATTGGCGCCCTTCTTCCCTTTCCGCGTATCCAGAACGTTCCCCTTTTTCTGAGGACTGAGCTGAACGCTGTATTCGCCTTCGATATAGTAAACGTTGTCCGATTCGGGCATCATGTTGGCCGTAAGGATGTTCTTCCGGGCAAGCTCCTGCTCGAACTTGGTCTGGGACCACTCCTGACTCCCCATGACCCCCGGATTCGCCCGGGCAATGAAGATCGCCCCCAGCGCCAGAAAGATCAGCACCCAGATGACTACGGCGAAAACCGCACTTTTTCCGTTCTTAGAAGAATTTTTCATATCGTTCCCGTTTTCCGTTCCTTTTTTGCTTTTTCCGTCCCCGGAAAGGTGCCGAAGAACCGTTCCTTTCCATCAATAAGGGAGAGCAAGCGCTTCGAGAACGCAAACTCTCCCGTGGATCCGGCATATCCGTTTCAGACCCGTCTTTTCCGGAAATGTTCGTTTCTTCCGGAAAAACGGCTTCTTTACTTCCCGCCGAGAAGCCCGATCACCAGCCAGACCAGCAGTCCGACCACGACGAGCCCCAGAGCACCCAGCACGATGTAGATGATCTTCTGGGCGTTCTTGTTCTTCTCCCGTTCCTCTTCCAGCGCCCTGGGGGCGATGGTGTCCATTTTGGTTACGGAGGAAGAGGAGGAAAGATTGTCGTTGAGATTGATCCCCGTAAGGGTGCGGGTGTTGGTCTGGGCGCCGACTTCGTCGCAGTTGTACAGCATCTCCACATCCCCCATCTGGATGATGTCGCTCTTCTGCAGTTCCTGCTCGGTGATGGGGGTATTGTTGACCCTTGTGCCGTTGGTGCTGTTGTTGTCCCGGAGGATGTAGGTATTGCCGTTCTTGGTAAAGGTGCAGTGGAACGTGCTGATGGTCGGGTCGGTAATGCAGATATCCCGTTCCTCGATGCGTCCTACCGTATAGACATCCTTGGTCAGCTCATACGTCTTTCCCCGCCACTGTTCGGAAAGAAGTGTGATCTTGGGTGATCCGCTCATGCTTGTCCCTCCTTTTATTCGTAAAATGATTTCGTCTCGTGCCTGCTTTTGAGGGAAATATACTGTCTTTTCCGGAATCCGCAAGTCTTTTTGTCACATTTTTCCCAAAAAAAGCAAAAAAAGTTTCTTTCCTGCGTCATTTCGGGCGTTCCTTCCCGTTTTTTCCGGGGCGGAGAGTCCGGTTTTGCCGGATTTTCACTTTCCGCGCCTCCCGCAAAAAAAGAAAACGCTTCCCCGGAGGATCCGCCCCACTTCCGGGACGGCCGCACTCTTTCAGGGAAAAAAAACGAAAAAAGAGTTGAAAAAAAGCGGGGAAAGTGTATAGTACATACCGTATGTGTTTTGAAAAGCGGAAACCATTTGCGAAATAAAGAAGGAGCAGGAAATGCTGACAAGGATCAACGATGCGGCCCGGTGCGGGATCGTCCCGGAACTGGACAGGGATTTCATTCCGGCGGTTTTGTGGGACCGGGAATTCAAAAAGGCGGTAAACGCTTCCGGCAGGGCAAAGGAGATCGCCGTTGCCGTGGAACGCACGGCGGACAGCGTGAGCGTGGTCCGTACCATCGTCTTCGACAAGGCTGATGCCGGGGAGATGGCGGCCAACATCCGGCATGTGGAAAGACTCGTGAAGGGGCTTCTCTGGATGCGGGGCGGGTACAAGATCACCATCGCCGGCGCTCCGGAAGTGGCGGAAAAGATCGCGGAGATCTACTCCGAAAAGGGCGAACGCGCCTTCGATTACGCCATGATGGGCCGCATCTACAGCAACCGGATGCAGGTTCTTTCCGTTCCGCTGAAAGAGGCCCCCTCCCCCAAGGAGCCCACAAAGCCTCTGGGAAGGCATCTGGAAGGGTGCCGCATCGGATTCGATCTGGGAGGATCCGACAGAAAGTGCGCCGCCCTCATCGACGGCAAGGTGGTCTTCAGCGAAGAAGTCCCCTGGGATCCCTACTTCCAGAGCGATGTGACCTATCATAAGGACGGGATCAACGATACCATCCGGAGAGCGGCGGCGAAACTGCCCAGAGTGGACGCCATCGGCGGAAGCTCCGCGGGAGTATATGTCAACAACCGCGTCCGGCTGGCCTCCCTTTTCCGGGGCATCCCGGAAGATCAGTTCGAAGCGAAGGTGAAAGACCTTTTCCTGGAAATCGCCAAGGAGTGGAAGGTCCCCTTCGAAGTGGTCAACGACGGCGAAGTCACCGCGCTGGCGGGCTCCATGGAGCTCAACTCCAACAGCGTGCTGGGCATTTCCATGGGAACCAGCGTTGCCGGAGGATATGTGAATCCGGAAGGAAACATCACCGACTGGCTCAACGAGCTTGCCTTCGTTCCCGTGGATTACCGGGAAGGGGCGCCTGCGGACGAATGGTCCGGAGATCTGGGATGCGCCGTGCAGTATTTCTGCCAGCAGGGCGTGGCCCGTCTCGTGCCCAAGGCCGGGATCAGCCTGCCCAGGGATATGAAGTTCCCCGAACAGCTCAAAGAGGTGCAGAAACTTATGGAAAAGGGCGATCCAAGGGCCGCAAAGATCTACGAGAGCATCGGCGTATGCTTCGGCTACACCATCGCCCGCTGGTGCGAATTCTACAGCATCGCCAAACTTCTGATTCTGGGCCGGGTCACCACCGGAAAGGGCGGGGACATCATCCTTGCCAAGGCCGGAGAGGTGCTGAAAAAGGAGTTCCCCGAATACGCGGACAAGGTGCAGTTCTGCATCCCCGACGAAAAGAACCGCAGACACGGTCAGGCCGTGGCCGCCGGAAGTCTGCCCGTGATAGGGTAAGGAGGAGAAAATGACCAAACCCACACTTCTCGTCCTTGCCGCCGGCATGGGCAGCCGGTACGGGGGACTCAAGCAGATCGATCCCGTGGGGCCCTCCGGCGAGATCATTCTGGACTACTCCATTTTCGATGCCCTCAAAAGCGGGTTCGGCAAGGTGGTGTTCATCATCCGAAGAGACATCGAAAAGGATTTCCGCAACTGCGTCTCTTCCAAGTGGGAGAACAAGGTGGATGTGGAGTACGCCTTTCAGGATCTGGACGCCCTTCCCGCGCCCTATAAGGTGCCGGAAGGCAGGGTGAAACCCTGGGGAACGGGGCACGCCATCATGTGCGCAGCCCCCTTCATCCACGAGCCTTTTGCGGCCATCAATGCCGATGATTTTTACGGTCGAAGCGCCTATTCCGTACTGGCGGAAGCCTTTGGGGAAAGCGCTCCGGAAAACCGTCATTATATGGTAGGTTTCGAGCTGCGCAGGACCCTTTCCGAATTCGGATCGGTGGCACGCGGCATCTGCGTCACGGACAAGGAGAACTTTCTCCGGACGGTGACGGAGAGAACCAACATCGTTCCCGCTCCCGGCGGGGCGGCGGAGTTCACGGACGAGGCGGGGAACAAAGTCCCCCTCACGGGCGGAGAAATCGCCTCCATGAACTTCTGGGGGTTCCGGCCTTCCATTTTCAAGTATCTGGGAGCTCTGTTCGAGGATTTCCTCGGCAAAAAAGGTACGGAGCTCAAGTCCGAATTCTACATACCGGCGGCAGTTGCCTCCCTGATCAGCTCTGGAGAGGCATCCGTCAAGGTATTGCACAGTACAGACTCCTGGTTCGGGGTGACTTACCGCGATGACAAGGCGCGCGTGCAGAGTTCCATCAAAGCCCTCGTCGCGCAAAAGATCTACCCATCACCTCTGGAGTGAAATTCAAATGGACATCGAAGTTTTCAGCAAATCGGTCCTCAGCAACTACAAAATCACCAAACAGTGCCTTTCCGTGGAGCCTTACGGCAGCGGACACATCAACGACACCTACAAGGTCGTGCTGGGAAGGGATGACAAGCAGGACGTCTACATCTTCCAGAAGATCAATACTGGGATTTTCAAAAACCCCGACCAGCTTATGAGCAACATCTTCCGGGTGGTGCAGCACATCGCCAGGAAGCAGTACGGCGTTCCCGGGCTCAAGCGCCGCTGCATCCACCTTTTCCCCACCAAAGACTGGAAATACTACTGCACCGACTGCGAAGGCGGCTGCTGGCGGGCCTACCGCTTCATCGACGGGGCCCACACCTACGACATTCTGGAAACGGAAGAGCAGGCGTACCGGGCGGCCAAGGCCTTCGGAGAGTTCCAGATGCTCATTTCCGATCTGCCCCAGCCCCGTCTTTTTGAGACCATCCCCCACTTCCACGACACCCCCTCCCGTCTGAAGGATTTCGACGAAGCGCTTGCCAAAGACGCCTTCCGCAGGGCCGCCCTTGCCGCGCCGGAGATCGAGTTCGTGCAGAAGACGAGACACATCGCCTCCAAGGTGGTGGATCTCATGGCGCAGGGCGTGATCCCGGAACGGATCACCCACAACGACACCAAGCTCAACAACGTGCTTCTGGACGACGAAACCATGGAAGGGATCTGCGTCATCGATCTGGATACGGTCATGCCCGGATCCGCCCTCTACGACTTCGGCGACATGATGCGCACCAGCCTTTCCCCCGCCGCGGAAGACGAAAAGGATCTGACGAAAGTACAGGCCCGCACCAACATCTTCCGGATGCTGGTGAAAGGGTATCTGGAAGGGTGTCAGGGGTGCCTCAACTCCACGGAAATGGAGCTTCTGCCCTTCTCCGGAGAGCTGATCACCTTCGAGATCGGGGTGAGATTCCTCACCGATTTCCTCTCCGGGGACGTCTATTTCAAGACCCACAGGGAAAACCACAACCTCGACCGCTGCCGCACCCAGTTCACCCTGGTGCAGCGCATCATGGAAAAAGAAGACGAATTCGAAAAAATCACAAGGGAGTTCATCTGAATGAAACGCATCCTCGTCACCGGCGGAGCCGGATTCATCGGCAGTCACATCGTGGAAGAAAACCAGCATAAATACGAGGTCCGCGTCCTGGACAACTTCCGCACGGGGAAGAGGGAGAACCTTGCCGGGTTCAAGTGCGAACTCATCGAAGGGGACATCCGGGACCGGGCAAAAGTGGCGGAAGCCGTGAAGGGCGTGGACTACATCTTCCACCTTGCGGCCCTCATCAGCGTGCCCGAATCCATGGAAAAGATCGTGGAGTGCAACGAGATCAACTCTCTGGGCACCATCACGGTGCTGGAAGAGGCGGCCAAAGCGGGGGTGAAGAAGCTGGTGCTGAGCACCTCCGCCGCCGTATACGGGGACAATCCAGTCTCCCCCAAGGTGGAGACCATGGCCCCCGCGCCCAAGAGCCCCTACGCCATCACCAAGCTGGAGGATGAATACTACTGCGGGATGTTTGCGGAAACCGGCAGACTCCAGACGGCGTGCCTGCGCTACTTCAACGTGTTCGGCCCCCGGCAGAACCCCAAAAGCGCCTACGCCGCCGCCGTCCCCATCTTCATCACCAAGGCCCTTGCCAACGAGGACATCACCATCTTCGGCGACGGCGGGCAGACCAGAGACTTCGTCTATGTGAAGGACATTGCCGCGGCAAATCTCTTCATGGCGGAAAGCAGTTATACGGGCGTGTACAATATGGCCTACGGCGGCAAGATCACCATTCAGGACCTTGCGGAAATGATCGTGGAGCTCACCAACTCCAAGTCGAAGATCGTCCATCTCCCGGAACGGCCCGGCGACATCCGCCACTCTCTGGCCTGCGTGGACAAGATCCGCAAAACCGAATTCAAACCCTCCTGGGACTTCCGGAAAGGGCTTGCGGCGGCCATCGAAAGCTACAAAAAGGCCATGGGCAAGTAAAACTTCTCCCGGAGCAGGAGAAGCAAGGAGGGCGTGACGACCATGCAGATTTTCCCCGCCATCGATATGCGTGCCGGACGCTGTGTGCGGCTGTTTCAGGGCGACTACAGCAAGGAGACCGTCTACAATGCCGATCCCGCTTCCCAGGCGCTGGTCTGGGAAAAGGAGGGGGCGCCTCTCATCCATCTGGTGGATCTGGACGGAGCGAAGGCGGGACACCCGGTAAACGTGTCCAGCATCGAAGAGATCTGCAGAAAAGTGAAGATCCCCTGCGAGATCGGCGGAGGGATCCGTACTTTGGAGGACGCCGAAAAACTCTTTTCGCTGGGGGTTGCCCGGGTGATTCTGGGGACCGCCGTCTGCGAAAACCCGGAGCTTGCCGAAGCCTTTCTTGCAAAATTCGGCGCGGAAAAGGTGGTGGCGGGCATCGATGCCAGAGACGGATTCGTCGCGGTGCGGGGCTGGCTGGAAACAAGCAAGGTTTCCGCTTTTGTCCTGGCGGAAAAGCTGGTCTCCCTGGGAATGAAGAGAATCATTTTCACCGATATATCCACGGACGGCGCCTTTACCGGGCCCAGTATCGGCCCCACCTCGGAACTGTGCCGGAAGGTTCCCTCCTGCAGGATCATTGCCTCCGGAGGGGTCTCCTGCGCGGAGGATGCGGGGCGTCTTGCCGCGCTCGCCCTCCCCAATCTGGAAGGCGTGATCGTGGGCAAGGCCCTTTATGACGGGCGGACCACCTATTCCGCTCTCGTACAGGAATCGGCAAAGGCCGCAAAGAAATAAGGAATGGAAAAATGGTCAGGGAAGGCTTTTTGGCGGAAACCCCCTTTACGGAGGACTCCTACGACACACCGGAAAATTATCCCAGAAGCATCTGGGAGTATATCTGCTTGGGCACTCGTCTCTCCTTCTACATAAGGAACTTCCACGTCTTCTACAACTCCGGCAAGCACTGCCGCATAGGAGACTTCGATTTCCAGTTCAAGGCGGACAACTCGCTCAAAAACGTGCGCATCACGGAAAGCTGCGGCGGCAAAGTGCATTTGCGGGGGCTGAACAACCTTTCCCGTTTCCCCGGGCCCGCGGTCATCGTTTCCAATCACATGAGTCTTCTGGAGACCGCCTGTCTGCACGCCTTCGTCATGCCCAGAAGGGATTTCTGCTTCGTCATCAAGCGCACTTTGTTCGATATTCCCTATTTCGGCGACATCATGAAGGATATCGACTGCATCGCCGTGGACCGGGTGAATCCCCGGGAGGATTTCAAGGTGGTCATGGAAGAGGGGAAAAAACGGCTGGACGCGGGCAGAAGCGTCATCATCTTCCCCCAGCACACCCGTTCGGAGGTCTTCGATCCGGAAGGATTCAACACCATCGGCGTGAAACTTGCCAGACACGCTTCCGTACCCATCATCCCCCTCGCCCTGCGCACGGATTTCCTTGCAAACGGCAAACTCATCAAGGATCTGGGCCCCATCCGCAGGAACTGCCCCGTCTGGTTCAAGTTCGGCGAACCCATCATGAGCGTGGAAGGCAACGGCAAGGCCGAACAGAGCAGGATCATCGAATTCATCGCGCAGAACGTGAAGGAATGGGGCGGCAAAGTCAAAGAACAATAACTCTTTTTCGGAGAACGAGATGAAAAAAGTCACCGTGGAACTGGGGGAGCGTTCCTATCCCATCGAGATCGGAACGAACATGTGTTTTTCGGACTCTTTCGCCGACAGGATCGGAAAGATCACCGGGAACGAATCGGTCCTCATCGTCACGGATTCTTTCGTAAAGCCTTCGGCGGAGAAACTTGCCGCCCTCCTGAAAAGAAAAGTCGCCGTAAAGGGCATCCACGTTTTCCCGGAAGGGGAACAGAGCAAAAATTTCGCCACGGTGGAACGGATCTGCCGGAAGGCGGCGAAACTGCATCTGGACCGGAAAAGCTTTTTCCTTGCCGTGGGCGGCGGCGTCACGGGAGATTTGACCGGCTTTGCCGCGGCCATCTACATGCGGGGTGCCCGGTTCATCCAGATCCCCACCTCGCTTCTGGCCATGGCGGACTCTTCCGTAGGCGGCAAGACGGCGGCGGACCTGCCGGAAGGGATAAACCTCATCGGAGCTTTCCTCCAGCCCCAGGCGGTCTTCATCGACCCGGCGTTTCTGGATACCATCAAAAGTTTCAACATTTCCCTGGGTTTTGCGGAGATCCTCAAGATCGCCGCCACCTTCGATGCGGACTTTTTCGGGCTTCTGGAAAAGAACGCGTTCACCTTGAGCGGACGGAAAGATCCGGCCCTTTTCGAGGAGGTTTTGCAAAGAGCCTGCCGGCTGAAGGCGGATGTGGTGGCAAAGGACGAGAAGGAGTCCTCCCTGCGGGCCATGCTGAATTTCGGACACACCTTCGGGCACGCATTGGAAAAGCTGGACGGCTTCGACAGAATGTATCACGGTTTCGGCGTCTCCTGCGGCATGTACATGGCCTGCCGCCTTGCGGAGGAGCTGGGGTTGCAGGAGCACAGGGATACCGTGAGACTGGCCAATGCCCTGTACAAATACAACCTCCCCGTCTATTTCCCCGCAAGATTCGGGGCGAAGGACGTCTATAAGGCGATGCTTTCGGACAAGAAGGCCGCCGGCGGCAAACTCAAATTCATTCTTCCCTGCGGCATCGGCAAAGGGAAGATCGTCGAAGGTATTCCCAAAGAGACCGTCCTTGCTGCAATGGAGAAGGCAAGAAGCGGTTACGAAAAGATCCTCCCATGACGGAACAGGAAGCCTACATAGCGCTCAATCTCATTAACGGCATCGGCCCGGCAAGGCTGAATATTTTAAAGAGCCGTTTCGAAACCGCGGAAAAGATCCTTCACGCACCGGAAGAAGCTCTTGCCGCCCTCCCCGGCGTGGGCAAAGTCCTTGCGGAAAAGATCGCCCATTGGGAAAAATATGCGGATCTTGCCGGCGAACTGGACCTTGCGGAAAAAGGGGGAGTAAAAATCGTCACGCTTGCGGACGAAGAATATCCTTCCGTTTTGCGGGAACTGCGGGACGCGCCTCTCTGTCTGTACGTCCGGGGCGATCTTCCCGTGAACATCGGGGAGCGCTCCCTTGCCGTCGTGGGCACCCGGAGCATGAGCCATTACGGGAACCGGATGGCAAGACACCTTTCGGAAGCGGCGGCCTACGCGGGCTTCACCATCATCTCCGGACTTGCCTACGGCGTGGATGCCTGCGCCCATCGGGCCGCATTGGATGCGGGCGGACGCACGGTCAGCGTGCTGGGCGGAGGGTTGGCAAGGATCCAGCCCCAGGACCATGTGCCGCTGGCAAGAGAGATCGTGGAAAAAGGGGGCGCGGTGATCTCCGAATTTCCCATGGAAACCATGCCCACAAGACACACTTTCCCCATGCGGAACCGGATCATTTCCGGCTTGAGCACGGGAGTGCTGGTGGTGGAGGCCGGATTGAACAGCGGGTCCCTCATCACAGCCAATTTCGCCCTGGAACAGAACCGGACGCTTTTCGCCGTCCCGGGACAGGCGGACGATCCCAACGCGGCGGGCTGCAATTCCCTGATCCGGCAGGGGGCGGTGCTGGTGGAGTGCTTCGATCATATTCTGGAGGAGTTCGAATTTCTCCCCGGCTTCACCTCCGGGAGAAACATGATCCGGGAGGAGCGGGCCGTCTTCAAAGAAGAGGTTCCCGAAGGTGCCGGAGAAGATTCCGCCCAGCCAGTGGAAGACGACCCCGGCGGCAAGATCCTTGCGGTCCTCAGGGAAGAGAAGACGGCCTCTCTGGAAATTCTTGCGGAAAAGAGCGGACTTCCCGCAGGCGAATTGTCTTCGCTTCTGATCATGCTGGAACTGGAGCGAAGGATCGTCCGGCTGGATTCGGGCCTCTACCGCCTGAAAATGTAGACGGTTTTCCGCAGAAACGTTTACCTCACAAGAGCGTATTTCCGCCCCCCCCCTTCCCGCGGGAAGTAATACTCGGCTATTCCGATTGCTCCCGTTCTCTCCCGCAAGAGGAATCAAAATGGAGAAAAAAATGACATTTTTTCGAAATCCCGCTTGAAATTTCAGGGAGACCGCCTATATTAAGTGCACGCATCCGTTGCGGAGAGATGGCCGAGTGGTCGAAGGCGCAGCATTGGAAATGCTGTATAGGGGCAACTCTATCGCGGGTTCAAATCCCGCTCTCTCCGCCATTTCTTTTGCCCTTTTTTCCATCTACCCAGAGAAGTGAAAAATTCTGACTTCCTCTAAAACTCGTTTACTCAAAGGGTTTTATAACTTTTCGCCCCGTGTGCATGAAACACACTCAGAATCCGTCAAGCGGCCGATTTTGCCGGAATAATTCTGAGAATCGGCCCAAATTCTGAGTTTTTCTGCCGTTTTTGCCGTCCCCCTGGGGAGACTTCAGATTTTTTGTGATACCCAC
>JAGAEF010000333.1 GCA_017613255.1 Lentisphaeria bacterium | reverse complement strand
CTTGAGACTTGAGACTTGAAACTTGAGACTTGAAGCTTGAGACTTGAAACTTGAGACTTGAAACTTGAAACTTGAGACTTGAAACTTGAGACTTGAAGCTTGAGACTTGCTTCTCGAGACTTCTCCCCCGCCTTTTTTCGGGTTTTTCTCGTTTCGGATTGGAAAAAAATGCGAATCGTGCTATATTATTAAGATATACGGACACGCAAGCAAACCATCTGTTCGAATAAACGTTCAAAGAAAAGGAGATGTCATGGCATCCGAAGCTGACAACATCAAAATCGAATTCAAAGACGAAAAGAAATGCTCCCGCAAGGCGGAAATCACCATCCCTGCCGCGGCAGTTGCGGAAGCATTCGCCAAAGCATACAAACAGGCGGCCAAAGAGGTCCAGATCGCCGGCTTCCGGAAAGGGAAAGCTCCCCTCTCCATGGTGAAAAGCCGCTACGGCGCCTATGTGAAGGACGACGTTCTGCGCACCTTCCAGCAGCAGGCCTACGGCAAAGTCATGCAGGAGGGCGAACTGGACATCATCGGCGCGGGCGCTCCGGAAGGAATGGAAACCCTTGCGGAAGACAAGGATTTCGTCTTCTCCTTCCCCGTGGAACTGGCCCCCGAATTCACGCTTCCCGAATACAAGGGAGTGGAAGTCAAGCTTGCCGACGCCAAGGACCCCGAAAAGGCCTTCCAGGAGCACAAGGAGTACATGAAAGGACTCTATGCCGAATACGTTCCCATCGAAGATGCGGCAAAAGAGGGGGATACCCTCAAGGTGAGCTATGAAGCGGATTTCGCCCTGCCTGAAGAAGCCTCCCCTGCCCTCAAACGCATGGTCAAGGCGGAAGACAGCTGGCTGTGGCTTTCCGAACCCGAACAGATCCCCGGAAGCATGAAGGCGCTTGTGGGCGCCGTCAAGGGCAATGACTACTCTTTCGAAGCGGACTTCCCCGCCGACTTCCGGGTTTCCGAACTTGCCGGCAAAAAACTTGCCTACAAGGTGAAAGTTCTGGAAGGCCAGAGAAGGGTCCCCGTGGAAAGCGATGAAAAGCTTGCCGAAAAGCTGAACATGAGGTCCGTGGAGGAAATGAACGCCAAGCTGCGGGAAACTGCCGAAAGAGAACTTGCGGATGCGGAAAAGACGGCCGTGAAGAATCAGGCTGTCGATCTTCTTATCTCCAAGACGGCGGATTTCGAACTTCCCGAAGGGATCCTTGCCCAGTACACCAAGCGAGAGCTTTCCCGCATCGCAGAAACTCTGGTGAAGAAGGAAGCCGACGTGGAAGCGTTCAAGAAGGATCAGGAAAAACACATGGAGGAGGCAAAGAAGAACGCTTCCGCCTACCTGAAGAAATTCTTCATCCTGCGCAAGATCGCCAAGAACGAGAAGATCGAGGTGACCGCGGAGGATATGAACAACCGGATCCAGGCCATCAGCGCCTATCTCCGGAAGACGCCTGCGGAAGTCACGGAACTTCTGATCCGCAACGGCGGCTACGAAGAGATCGAAAGCGACATGCTTGCGGAAAAGGCCGCGGATTTCATCGGCAGCAATGCGAAAAAGGCGTGATCGAGCTTTTCCGCCTACGGTATTTTTGAAAAAAGCCCTGACAAAGGAAGGAAAAACGACTCATGACGAAGAATTTTCTCGTGCCCACCGTCATCGAACAGACGGGGGCGGGCGAACGCGCCTATGACATCTACTCCCGGCTTCTGAAGGACCGCATCGTTCTTCTGGGGACTCCCATCGACGACAACGTGGCCAACATCATCATCGCCGAACTGCTTTTCCTGCAGAGCGAAGACCCCAAGAAGGACATCGATATGTATATCTGCTCCCCCGGGGGCAGCGTCACCGCGGGACTGGCCATCTACGACGTGATGCAGATCCTTTCCTGCGACGTGAAGACCTACTGCGTGGGTCAGGCCGCCAGCATGGGCGCGGTTCTTCTCTGCGCAGGAGCCAAGGGAAAACGCTATGCGCTTCCCAACTCCCGGATCATGATCCATCAGCCCTGGGGCGGCGCGGAAGGGACCGCGGCGGATATCGACATTCAGGCGCAGGAGATCCTGAAACTGCGCAGCAAGCTCAACGGCATCATCGCCAAACATTCCGGTGTCCAGCTTAAAAAACTGGAAAAGGACACCAACAGAGACTTTTTCATGTCCGCGGAAGAGGCGCTGGAATACGGGCTCATTGACCATATCGTCCCCCATCGGGAACGCTGAGTTACGGAGAAAATTCCATATGGCGAACAAAAAGGATGAACCCCTCTACTGTTCCTTCTGCGGGAAAAAGGGCTTTACGGAAGAGACCGGTCCTCTGATCATCGGACCGGGGTGCAATATCTGCGCCCGGTGCGTGAATACCTGCCGGGAAATTCTGGATTCCGGCAAGGCGAAAAAGGATGAGCCCGAACCGGTCATCGAAAAGCTCCTCACTCCCCCGCAGATCAAGGAAGAGCTGGATAAGTACATCGTGGGCCAGGACGATGCGAAAAGGACTCTTGCGGTGGCTGTGCACAACCACTACAAGAGACTTCTTTCCGCCCGGGGAAGCAAGGTGGAGCTGGATGGGACGGACTATACCGATGTGGAGATCGAAAAGAGCAACGTGCTTCTCATCGGCTCCACGGGCTCGGGCAAGACGCTCATGGCAAGGACGCTGGCAAGGATCCTCAACGTTCCCTTCTGCATTGCGGACGCCACCACGCTGACCGAAGCGGGCTATGTGGGCGAGGATGTGGAAAACATCCTCCTGCGGCTCCTGCAGGCGGCGGAAAACAACGTGAAGAAGGCCCAGATCGGCATCATCTATGTGGACGAGATCGACAAAATCGCCAAGAAGGGCGAAAACGTCTCCATCACCAGAGACGTTTCCGGCGAGGGCGTGCAGCAGGCGCTCCTCAAGATCCTGGAAGGGACCGTTGCCAACGTGCCCCCCAAAGGCGGCAGAAAGCACCCGCAGGACGAGTTCATCAAGGTGGATACCACCAATATCCTCTTCATCTGCGGCGGCGCATTCGTGGGGCTGGACAAGATCATCCAGAGAAGGATCGGCCACCATGTGCTGGGATTCGAAACCGGGAAACAGGCGCTGGAAGAACAGGAAGCTCTGGAAAGCAGCAAGATCCTGAAAGCGGTCCAGCCGGAAGATCTGGTGCGGTACGGGATCATCCCCGAATTCGCCGGAAGACTCCCTGTGGTCACCGCTCTGGATCCCCTTTCGGAAGAGGATCTCATGCGCATCCTCGTGGAGCCGAAAAACTCCATCACGAGGCAGTATCAGAAGCTGTTCGCCATGGAAGGGGTGAAGCTCACCTTCAAGAAGGAGGCCCTTCAGGCTTTGGCCAAGACCGCCGCGGAAAAGGGGACCGGCGCCCGTGCGCTGCGCTCCCTCATCGAAAACATGATGACGGGCATCATGTTCGATCTGCCCGCGAAGGCGGACAAGGTCAGGGAGTGCGTCATCGATTCGGCAACCGTGGAAACGGGTACGCCCAGGTACATCGCGAAAAACTGAACCGTTTTTTTACGAAAAAAGATCCCGGAGCTGCATGACTCCGGGATCTTTTTTTTTGCCGTTTTGCCCGGAACGGTCCGGGCAAGTCTTCCTTATTTTTTCTTCTTTCCGGGAAGGATGAAGCGGTAGAAGAGCCCCGTATCCCTGCCGGTTTCGGAACGGACCACCACATAGCCCTTCCCTTTTTCCGTGATGCCGCAGGGGGCGTCGCTTTCCAGTTGAGCCTTTTCGATCCCCGGATAGCTCACCTTGAACCGGAAGAGCTTGGGATAGACCTCCGATTCCCCGTAGAAACTGGGGCAGCCGCAGACGGTGACGATCACGTCTCCGTGAACGGACAGGCAGGCATTGACCATGCCGTGTTCGCTTTTGACGGCGGGAGAAGGATCCAGGAACCTTGCCGCGTTCTCCACGGCCTGCTTCATTTCCTTGCTGATGGTGGCCTGTCCCGCCCCCAGTTTCGCCCGGTAATCCTCCCGTTTCACGGTGGTGGGGGGCACGTTGAAGAGAACCGTTCTGCCGTACTTGCTCTCGTTGGCGAAAACAAGAGGAATATCCTCCTTGCCTTCGATGCTTTCCGATCCGAAGAGCATCACGGAAGCGCCGTCGCTTTCATAATAAGCATTGGCCATCTTGTGCTGGAAGATCTCGCTTCCCGCACGGCGGATATTGACCGCTTTGGCCCGCTTCTTCACGCCGAAGAGATCTTCCAGACCTTCCACGGATTCGAAGGCAAGAAGCCCGATGCCCTTTCTGTGGGCCTCCCGGATCCCTTTCAAGATCTTTTCGGGAGTCCCCTTGTGGATGGGGGGCAGAATGAGGTAGGCCACTCTCCCGTCGGGGAGTTTGTCCAAGCTGTCCGCGCTGCACAATACCGGAGTATTCCACCCTTTGTTGGTGAGGCAGATATGGGTAAAGGCAAGAGCCTCTTCCGCCGTATTGTCCACATCCGTCCAGGGCTTGATGAACTCTTTGCAGGGGGAGTAGCAGTGCTCAGTCTCGTTGTAGGAGCCGTGAAGATCGAACAAGCCGAAATCATAGAGCATGAAGGGAGCGGCCAGCTGGGAGGCGGGCTCGTTGCGCTTCATGTTGCCCCAGGCGTGGAAGAAGTGCCGGAAGGAGTCCTTCCGGGGCGTGGGGCAATGGAATCCGTGATCCCGCCAGTAGTCGTACTGCCCGTTCCGGAAGAAAGGCGTGGCGTAGGCGAAAGTGTAGGCTATCGTCCGCTGATGGGCCTGATCGATGTGATAGATCCCGAAGGGCGGATGGGCCTGATAGACGGCGCCGTCGAGACAGCCGGTGCCGCCGCCGTAGTAGATCTCCGGATAGATGAATCTTCTTGCGCTGTTCACCAGTTTGTAGCTGGTCACGAAGAAACTGGCCTTGGCGATGGGATAATCGCAGGACAAGTGATAGTCTTCCAGAAAATAGAAACTGCCGTTCTCGTTGGTCTTGTCGTCATAGGCGTTGCCGTGCATGGCGTATCTTGCGGCATAGGCGCTCCGGTAATTCTGCGCATAGATGGCGGTGGGCCCGTAGGAGCCTCTGGCGATCCTGGGATTGATGGCAAGAAGCTTCTTCACGAAGGCATCCTGCCCCTTCTTGACCCGGGCAAGAGCGTATTTTGCCCACTCATTCCAGCAGGTATTGACCAGATCGTCGAAAAGGTCGTGGGGAAGATACTCCGCCCAGCGGTAGGCGGGGAGTCCCTTGTTTTCCGGAAGAAGAGCAAGTTTTGCATTTTTCTCCATGATCTTTTCCACATCCCGGACCTTGAGTTTCCTGCATTTGGGCTTGACCTCGTTGAGGAAGTCCCGCAGATATTCCAGAATGATGCCGAAGTAGGTCTGGGTGCGGAAGAGATAGGGGCTTCCTCCGGAAAGGACGAATTCGGGGGCACCTATATCCAGATAATCCGCATGACGGATGAGTTCCCGGTTGCTTGCGCTGAGCGTGGTGTCCCCCGTGTTGCGTCTGGTGAGCATAAGGAACCACTTTCTGTGGTAGACCTTCAGGATCTTCCAGATCTTCAGGCGCTTCCCGATGATGGGATAACGCATGACCATGGAGTAGTAGTGACCTGCTCCGCCCCAGCCGCCCAGGGGATCGAAGGCGTCGCTTTCCAGATTGCGGATCTCGTTGTTCATGGAAAGGATGAAGGGGAGCCCGGAGGCCACGGGCGGCGGGACCGCGTCGGGGTCTTCCGGCAGGATCTCGAAAACTTCCCAGTCGTCGAAAAGACTCATTCCGCCGCTGGTCACCTTCATTTTCAGGTGGTAGATCCCGCTGGGGAGGCACTTGTTCAAGGTGATCTCCCACGCCCGGGCGCCGAAATATTCCGGAGCACGGTCTTTTTCGGGAAGGAGAGCATTCTTCACTTTTGTCACGATCCCGGGGACGGCCCTTTCGAAAGGATCCTGCACTTCGCATTGGAACACAAGTTCCTTTTCCGTATAGAACTCCTTGCGGAAGTAGAAGGCCACAATAAAGCGCACCTTTTCGTCGTCGTAGAAGTAATGTTGCTCCTTTGCGTGCCTGATCGCCTCCGCGTGCATGGGGATCTTTGCGGGAATGCGGCTTACGAGCTTTTTGTCTTCCGGGCTGAAGACCTTGAGCCCCGTGCGGTTCTTCCGGAGGGAAGGTCCTTCGTACAGGAAATTGTTGTTCTTGTCCCGGATCTGTTCCCACGGACCGTTCCCCACGAAGCACCATGGTTTGTGAACGGCGGCCATGTAGCCTGCGGCCACCGTATAGTCCTCGGGGAAATCCCGGCAGACGACCCGCATCTTTCTGGGGATCTCCGAATACTGGATGGTGCGGAAGAGAGGACGCTTCACGGCGGGATCGAAAATATAGTACATGCCGTTGAAGAAATAGATATTGAGGAACTCTTTTCCCTTGCTCTCCACGCGGATGTAGGGATCCGTTATGGTTTCCGCCTCATAGATCCAGCCGTTGCCGCCGTTGTCCACGCGCTCGGGCCGGCTCCGGATGGTTCCCGCGAAGGTGCAGTCCAGTTCCACATAACCGTTGCCGTAGCTGTAGAGCCCCACCTCGTATTTCGCGGGCACGGTCATGCCCTGCACCTGGGAAAGGACGAACTCCAGTTTTTTGCCCAGAAGTTTCCTTTTGGGCGTATCGGGAGAATCCAGTTTGATGGAGGTGATGACCGCCTCCGCGCCGGGCGCAAACTGGAGATCGAACCCCACCTCCCCTTTCTCCGGGAATCCCGCGTCGGAGAATGTCCCCTTGCAGGTCTTGCCGAAGGCGGTCACTTCCGCCTTGTTTCCGGAAACGGAAAGGGATAAGGTCATGTTTTCCAGCTGGGGAAATCCCTTGAAGGCATGCTTGCCCAGACTTTTCCCGTCCAGAAGGATATCCATGTTGTGGTCTTTGTCGAAATGGATATTCAGTTTATGTCCATGGCGGGTCTTCCGGTCGTAACGGAAGTAGAAAATGAACCCGTAGCCGAAATCGATGTTATGGGTGTAGAGGGTGAGATCCATCTGCAGGGAAAAATCTTTGAGAGGCGGCGTATTGAGGAAGTGCTTGTTCCCGTTGAGGGTGAGCTGGTACTTGCCCTGCTGAAAGATCTGGGCGTGCCCGTGGGAGAAATTGGAGTGGTTTTCGATGTCCACCCCGTAGGAGTGGTTCAGTTCGTCCTTGACTTCGAAGTTCTCGAAATAGTGGAAAGCCATTTTCTTCTTCCTTTACGTTGTTTTGGGAGAATCGGAACAAAGTAAATATACAGAAAGGGGGAAGCGTTTTCAAGTTCCGCAAAGGGGAATAAGAAGAATTTCTCTCTTTTTCCGCTTTTTATGCGCTTTTCAGGCATGGAAAAAGGAGAAAAAGCGCGTCGTTACGCCTGCATGGGCAGAAGATGTTCTTCGAGCTCTCTTTGAAGAAGGGGAGTAAAGATTTCCGGCGTTTCGGAAAAAAGTTTTTTCAGTTCCGTGAAAGAAAAGAACCGGAGGTCGGAAAGTTCCTCTTCCTGCATGACGAAGGGTCCGGCGTGCGTCATGCGGTAGACGGTGATGTTTTCCGACTCGAAGGAGTTCCGCACCTTGATGAAGTAGAAGCGTTCCAGTTCCCCCGCCTTGGCAACGATCCCGATCTCTTCGGCAAGCTCCCGCTTCACGGCCTGGGATAAGGTTTCTCCGCTGGCAACGTGACCGCCTGCGGCGGCATCCCACTTTCCCGGCTGGACCTTCTTGTTCAAGGAGCGCTTCTGCAGAAGAAGTCTACCGTCGGGATGAAAGACCATGACCCGGACGGCCCGGTGGATGAGGAAGGGATTCCCGTGACACTCTTCACGGGGCGCCTTCCCGACGATCGCCGAATCGTCCTCGGTCACAAGATCGAAGATCTCCATATCTACTCGTCCTTCTTCTTCCGGGAGCGTTTGCCGGGGGAAGGCGGAAGAGACGGGATCTGCTGGGTGCGGATCTCCGGGAGGGAGGAGGAAGCGTTTTCGGACTGGCTCTTCTCCTTTTCCGGAAGCTCTTCGGGAAGAACGGGGAAAAAGATGATCTTATTGTTGTCCACTTCCGCCGTGACCTTCACGGCTCCCCGGAAGGAGCCTTCCAGCACGCTTTCCGCAAGGGGATCTTCCAGCAGGCGTTCCACGGCCCTGCGCAGGGGACGCGCCCCGTATTCCGGCTGATACCCTTTGTCGATGAGATATTCCAGAACGTTTTTCCCGCAGACGAACTCGATGCCCTGATCCTTCATTCTTGCGCCGAGCCTGCCTACCTCCTGCGCCACGATCTCCAGCAGATCCTCCCTCGTCAGGCTCTTGAACACGATGAGAGAATCCACCCGGTTGATGAATTCCGGCCGGAAATTCTTCTTCACCATATCCAGGATCCGCTGGGAATTTTCCTCTTCATTGGCGCTTTTGTCCCCGGAGGAGAAGCCCAGACGGGTGTTTTTGGCAAGGATGTCCGCCCCGATGTTGCTGGTCATGATGATGACGGAGTTGCGGAAGTCGATGCGTCTCCCCAGAGAATCGGTGATGCGTCCTTCGTCCAGAATCTGAAGGAAGATCTGCATCACGTCCGGATGGGCCTTTTCGATCTCGTCGAAAAGAATCACGCTGTAGGGGTGTCTGCGGACCTTTTCGGTAAGTTCTCCTCCGTCTCCGTAGCCCACATATCCGGGAGGAGAGCCCACCAGTCTGCTTACGTTGAATTTTTCCATATACTCGGACATGTTCACCTGAATGAGGGCGTCGGGAGAACCGAACATGAATTCCGCCAGCGCCTTGGCCAGAAGGGTCTTTCCCACCCCCGTGGGCCCCAGAAAGATGAAGGAGCCGATGGGGTGCCGGGGATCCCGCAGATCCGCCCGGGAGCGGCGCAGGGCCCTCGAGATGGTGGAAATGGCCTCCTTCTGCCCGATGACCGTGCGGGAAAGCTCTTCTTCCATACGCAGAAGCTTCTTGGTCTCCCCTTCCCGCATCTGATAGACCGGCACGCCGGAAAGGGAGGCCACCACTTCGGTGATGTCGTCCTGATCCACCACGGGTTTCTGCTCCTCTCTGGACCGCTTCCACTCCTCTTCCATGGTTTCCAGCTTGGCGGCAAGTTCCCGTTCCCGGTTGCGGATCTGCGCGGCCTCTTCGTAATGCTGTTCGGAAATGGCCTTTTCCTTTTCTCCGGAAAGTTTTTTGAGTTCGTCGCGGATAGCGGAGGTGTCCGGAGCGTGAATGGTGTTGGCTATGCGGGTCCTCGCGCCCGCCTCGTCCATGATGTCGATGGCCTTGTCCGGCAAAAAGCGCCCGCTCAAATACCGGTCGGAAAGCTTCACGGCCGCCACGAGAGCTTCTCTCGTATACCGCACGTTGTGATGCTTTTCATATACGGGCCGGATCCCCTCCAGGATCCGGATGGCATCCTCCACGGTGGGAGGCTCCACCATCACGGACTGGAAACGCCGTTCCAGTGCGGCGTCCTTTTCGATCCCCTTGCGGTACTCGTCCAGAGTCGTGGCCCCCACGCACTGCAGTTCCCCCCGGGAGAGCGCGGGCTTGATGATGTTGGCAGCATCCATGCTTCCGCTGGCGTTGCCCGCCCCCACGATGGTATGCAGTTCGTCGATGAAAAGAATGACGTTGCCGGAATTTTTCACCTCGTCGATGACCGCCTTGATCCGCTCTTCGAACTGTCCCCGGTACTGGGTGCCCGCCACCATGAGAGGCAGGTCCAGGGCAAAGATCTTTTTCCCCGCAAGGATCTCCGGGACGGTCCCGTTGGCGATCTCCTGCGCCAGCCCTTCCAGAATGGCGGTCTTTCCCACGCCCGCTTCTCCGATGAGCACGGGATTGTTTTTCGTGCGGCGGCAGAGGATCTGGATGACCCGGGCGATCTCGTTGGTCCTGCCGATGACCGGATCCAGTTTCCCCTCCTCGGCGGCCTTCGTGAGATCTCTTCCGTAGGTGGACAAGGCGTCGTACTGCCCGCCCTCCTTGCGTCTGCGGGGCGCGGAAGGATCCTCCTCCCCGGGGAAGAAGGGATCCTCGTCGGGCTCCTCGCCCTCCTTTTCCCCGTCCTCGTCGGAAACGCCCTCGCCGGGGACGAAATCCGGGTCCAGCTCCCGCAGGACCGCCCGCTTGATCTTTTCCGTATCCACGTTCATGTTCCGCAGGACGCGGGAAGCGGCGCTGGTGCCTTCCCGAAGCAGGGCAAGGAGCAAGTGTTCCGTGCCGATGAAGTTGTAGTTCATGGAGAGAGCCTCTTCCGCGGACTGCAGAAGGATGGAACGCAGAGCGGGAGTAAGCGGCAAGGCGCCGCTCTGCTTGGTGGCGCCCCCCTTCCCTGCAAGAAGCTCCACTTCCATGCGCAGTTTGTCCAGATTGACTCCGCAGGACCTTAAAGCGCTGACGGCGATCCCCTCGTTGAGGGCCACGATCCCCAGAAGAAGGTGCTCTGGTCCGATATAATCGTGGTTGAAATGTTCCGCTTCCTTCCTTGCCAGCAGAAGGACCTGCTTGGCTCTGGGGGTAAGTTTCTTATAGAATTCGTCTTCCGTCATACTTTCTCCTTGCGTTCAGATTCGGCACGTCCAAAAAAAATGGGCACCCGTTATTATAGCACGGATGCCCGCAATTTTCAAATGAACAACTGAAAAACTCAGCGGTTCACGAAGAGGTCTTTGTACTTCTTGGCAACATCTTTGAGGTTGGCAGGAGTCACAAGGACGTACCGGAGATCGAAGGCCGCGTTGAGATCGGCGGGAGCTTTGGTATCCGGATCGATGGCCTTCTGGTCATTCTTGGAAAGGGTCGCCGCGACGACCTTGCCGCTCTGGATGAAACGGCCGAATTCACCCGCTTCGCTGGAAAGCAGAGCAAGCTTGGCTTTGCCGCCCTTCAGCACGCTGAACTTCCCGACTTCCACGGGATCCTGGGGCATCTGGCTCAGAATCACGAACACGTCGGCGTTGGCATACTTGGCGAAGATGTCGTTGTATTTCTTGGCGTTGAGCTGCACTTCCATGGGCTCGGGATTGTTGGCATCCACGGCCAGCGCTTCGGTGGCCAGAATGTTGACGCCGGCAAGTTCCTTCACCAGGGTGTCGTAGGTGGCCTTGGAGATATCTTCCTTCTCATACCCGGCATTGACGAGGATGACCGCGTTCTTGCCGTTGAAAGCCTTCTTGACTTCCGCGGCGACCTTGGCAGAACGCGCGGCGGCGAATCTGGCCTCGTTGGCGATGAGGGTTCTCTGTTCCCCGCCGCCGAAGTTGTCATACAGAATTCCGCCCGCTCCGGCAAGGATCAGGATCAGGCAGATCACGGCGAATCCCTGCGCGGCAGGATTGGTTTTCTGTTTCTTTTTGCAGATGATGATTCCTACAAAACCGGCGACCATCAGAATGAGACTGATCCACAACATTGCTGTTCCTCCATTGTTTGTTTTTTGTTTTTACGGGTTCCCGTTGAAATCCTGTCAATTTTCGCCTCTGTTCAAGGCGCTTTATCCTAAAATATAACACGCTTCATTTGCTTTTCAACAGAAAAAAGCGTTTTTTTCGAAAAATAACACTTTTTTTCGCTTTTTCCCCCTTTTTCCGCTCAAATTCCGGGGAAAAACTTCGCAAGGCACTCAGAGGGACCCTGCGGTTTCCGCTTCGAAATCTTTCCGTGCTTCCTCCCGGTAGCCGGGATCCGTAAGGAACTTGAGAATGATCTGCGCCATGACGGCACCGGCCCGCAGAGCCTGATCCAGCGCAAAGGGGGTCCGGCAGGCTTCCCGCATCTCCACGGAGTGACCCGCGGCGGGGGAGTTGGTGGCGGCAAAGTACCCGTGCAGCGCGGGGATTTTCCGGGAAAAATCCCCGAAGTCGGAAGAGCCTTTCCCCGGCCCGGAAGGTCGCTGGGGATTCATCTCCAGAAGGGAAGCGTATTCGAAGAAGGATTCGTTGAAGACCTTGTTGGGAAGTCGGCTTTTGTAGGGAAGATTGAAGAGAACCGTTTCCGCTTTCGTTGCCGTCATGAGTTCCGCTCCGTGCACCATGTCGTGGAACCTCTTGTCCAGAACATCCATCCATTTCTGGTCCAGGGAACGCAGGAAGAAGCGGCAGGAGGCCTTGTCCGGAATGATGTTGGGCGCCTCCCCTCCCTCCTTCACGATCCCGTGGATCCTGCAGCAGTCCGGCATCTGCTGGCGGAAAGCATTCACCGCGTTGAAAAGAAGAAGCACCGCGTCGAGGGCATTGAGCCCCAGTTCCGGAGCGGCGGCGGCATGGGACGCTTTGCCGTGGAAGGTCACGTCGTACCGGCAGATGGCCGTGGAACCCGCATCCAGGACGCACCGGGCGCTGGGGTGGACCATGATGACCGCATCCACATTGTCCAGACAGTTCTTTGCCAGCATTTTCACCTTGCCCCCGTAGGACTCTTCCGCAGGCGTTCCGAAAAGGACGACCTTTCCCGTTATGTTCTCCTTTTTCATGCGTTCTCTCACCGCATAAAAAGCGGCCAGCGCCGCCGTGCAGATGAGGTTGTGACCGCATCCGTGGCCCAGCCCCGGAAGCGCATCGTATTCCGCGCAGATGCCGAACACGGGTCCCCCTTTGCCGTTTTCGTATTCCGCGCGGTAGGCGGTCTCCAGATCGCAGTAGGGATTGACCGGGGGCGGGAAGGAGAGCTTTGCAAGCGTCTCAAGCTGTTTCCCGCAGGCGAAATGCTCGTGATAGGCCAGTTCCGGATTGGACCAGATGGAAGAGGAAAGATCCTCCCACAGATTCTTCTTTTCGCAGACGATGCCGTAAAGATCCTTCAGACTTTCCCCGGGTTCTTTCATCATAGTTTTTTCCTTTGCGTTTTCAGGAGCAGATCAGGGCGCCCAGCGCGGCGGAGCCCAGAATCAGCCAGGTGGTGGAAATCTTCGTTTTCTTGAGAAGCACGATGGCGGCAAGACAGATAAGAAGAGAGGGGAAGGAAAAATGGAGGCCTGCGGGGAAGGTGTTTTCCCCCGTGAAGAGGAATTTCACGCAGGGAATGAGGGGTACTTCCGGCGTAAGTACGGACATGCCCAGAAACAGCACCACCGCATAGAAGATCAATGCAAGAGCCGCAGGCCGGATCCCCGTAAGAAGCGCCTTCACGGGAAAGGAGTCCTTCCATTTCGTCACATAGTAGGAGGCACCCGCCGCAAGGATCATGGAGGTGGCGACCACCCCCAGAGAGGCGAAAATCGCTCCCGCCACGCCGTGCTGGGTGTACCCGATGTAGGTAGCAGCATTGATCCCCACGGGTCCGGGAGTGAGCTGGGCTATGGAAATGAGATTGCCGAAGGCTTCCGAAGTGATGAGGTTTCTGCGGTTGATGAAGTCGTCGATCATGAGGGGGATGAGCACATACCCCCCGCCGAAGCAGAGGAAGCCATATTTCATGAAGAGAAAGTAGAGGGAGCAGAGACTCATTTCGTTCCTCCTTTTTCCGCAGACAGGCGTTTCAGGAGGATATAGGAGTAGAGGAACCCTACGGGGATGGAAAGGAAGATCACGAATGCGGCGTTGATCCGGAAGAAGAGAAGCATCACAAGATACGCGGCAAAGGCGATCCCTTCATAGGCCCCCTTCAGCGTTTTTACGGCAAGTTTCCCCGCCGTGACGATAATGAGCCCTGTTATGCAGGCCTTCACTCCGGCAAAGGCCCCCAGCACATAGGGATTTTCCGCCTTGAGACCGGGGAAGAACGCGGCAATGAGGGTGATGACCGTTACCGAGGGAAGGATGACGCCGATGACCGCCGCCACCACCCCCGGATAGCCCGCCACCTTCATGCCCACGAAGGCGGCGGAATTTCCCGCAATGATCCCCGGAACGGTCTGCACGAGGGCGGCCATGTCCAGCAGATCTTCGGAAGAAAGAAGCTTGTACTTCTTGGAAAAAGTCTCTTCCACCACGGGGAGGATGGCAAGCCCGCCGCCCACCACCAGCGCGGCGATCTTCGCAAAGGTGAAGAAGAGGAGAAAGAGCCTTTTCCAGAGGGGAAGATCCGTAACAAAAGTCCCGGTCTTTTCCGGAACGTTTTCCATTTTCTCTCCGGGGCGGTTTCCTTCGGGATCGTTCATTTTATTTGTTTTCCTGTTTCGAAGACACTTTTATGCGCAATACCGTCTTTCAGGGCCAAAAAAAAGGCGGATGAGATCCGCCTCAAAAAGCTTTGGAACGTTTTTACGCCCTTCTTCCGCCGTGATCCCCGGTGAGGATCCCCCGTTTGGAGGCTTTCACGAAATCCAGGAATTCCACCACTTCCGGAAGCTGGGGGACCTCCGTTTCCACCTTGGCTATGGCGTTGGAAACATTGAGGCCCAGCCGGAAGAAGATGTTGTATACATCCTTGATGGCCCGGATGGTCTCCGGGGAAAACCCGTTCCGGCGCATCCCCACGATATTGAATCCCCGCACCCCGCCGTTGCGGCCGTCGCCGATCATGAAGGGGGGAAGATCCATGCTGATCTGGGAGCCGCCGCTCAGAACGGCCATGCGCCCCATGCGGTAGAACTGGTGCATCCCGGAAAGCCCGGAGATCAGGCAGTTGTCCCCCACATGGCAGTGGCCGGCGATCCCGCTGTAGGGAACCATGACCACCTTGTTCCCCACCACGCAGTTGTGGGATACATGGGTATTGGCCATGAAGAATCCGCCGCTGCCGATGGTGGTGATGCTTCCGGGCATGGTGCCCCGGTTGACCGTGCACCCTTCCCGGAAACGGTTGCCGTCCCCGATCTGGGTATAGGAGATCTGGGTGCGGTCGTAGCTGTAGTCTTCCGGGTCGGTCCCGATGGAGGCAAAGGCGTAGATCTCGTTGCCGGCACCGATTTTGGTATACGCGCCGATACGGCACTGCCCGTGCAGCTTGCAGCCGCTGCCCAGCTCCACGTTGTTCTCGATGACCGCGTAGGGGCCGATCTCCACGTCATCCGGGATGACCGCGGTGGGATCGATGATCGCCGTAGGATGTATCTTCGCCATAAATCCTCCTTGCCGGGAGGTCCTCCCGGGTGTGATTGCCGCCTGTGTGCACAGACCTCAAAACGAACAGCGGGGAAAAAAGCTCTCCCCGCATAAAGTCATTTCTTCTTGGACGCCGCCTTGATCGCCGCCTGGACTTTCGCCTTCTGGCGTTCCTCGTAGCGTTTGTGACGGGCGCGTTTCTGAAGCTTATTGTACTGCTTTCCCATTTCGTTTTTCCTCCTGATTGAGTTTGAATGTCCGTTATGGATAAACCACGCTTTAAAAGGTAACACTTTTTCCCGGAATTTCAAGGAACAAACCGATGCTTTTTCGAAAAAATGTGCTTCCGGAAGAGTTTCAGGCTGTTTTTTCCCGCCGGATACGGGCGCGGGAAGGAAAAAAACGCCGCTGACAGGCTTTTTCGTATTGCTTTTCCCCTGTTCCGGCAATATATTATTG
>JAGAEF010000332.1 GCA_017613255.1 Lentisphaeria bacterium | reverse complement strand
TTACCCCGTGGTCCCACTGCATCCCTATGGCAATGGGGGCGTAGCTCACGCCCCGGTCGGGATTTCTGCTGACGAAATCGAACCACTCCTTCATCACCTCCCCGTGGGGGGAAAGTTTCCAGGTCTTCCTGTTTCCGTCAGGCATGCAGTAGGCGTAAGGCCATACTTCGTTCCAGACGGTGGTGGCGCCCGCAAGGTAAGCAAGATACCGGTCCCGCTTGTTCATGGAGGGGGAAATTCCTCCGTTGCCGCCCGCCCCGCTCAGGGCCCATTTCCCGATATAGTCGGGATCGGTGTAGGGGAGTTTCGCCTCTTTGGGCTTGGGGCCGACGCAAAGCGTGGGGGCTATGTACCATCCCCACTGATTGCCGTACTGGCGGGCAGCGCCCCTTGTAAAGTACATCTGGGGCTGGTGCCGCTGGAACCCGTTGCAGGTGGTCTCCATGATGCAGTACTTGGCGCCCCACTCCTGCGCATAATGGCTGTAGGCCCGGCAGCAGTCGATGAAATTGAGTTTGGCAGGATCCCGGAAATGGCTTTCCGCAATGGCGTCGAAATAATATTTCAACCCTTTCAGAAATCCTTCTCTGGTCTCCATGAGGGCGGCAAGCTTCCGGAAACTGCGCTGGATGGCGGGGGAGGACAAACGCTTTTTCGCCAGCTCTTCCACGTTCTTCCTGCCGTAATAGATGATGAGAAAATCGTTATCCCACTCCCCGATGTAGAATCCCATGAAATTTGGGTGGGCCTTTTTCCACTTCTCGTATTTTTTCAGCTCTTCCTCCGGAAGGAAGCTTTCTTCGAAACAGTTGAAAGGAGGCCGGTTGACGAGGGAGGCGACCTGAAAGGGCGCGCTTTCGGGAGCTTTGCAGTTGATGAAGCAGTCGGGGGAGCGCTTCATAAGCGTGCTCTGCCCGGTGATCTCCACCTTGAAGGCCTTTGCCGTCACGGGAGGAAAGACCACCTTTCTGGCAGGATCGGTATTTCCCTTCACGGAGGCGCCCTCCAGCACCTTCCACTTGCCGTTTTCATCCATTGCCTGAATGGAAAAGTCGGCGGCAAGGTGCACATAGGTCCCGTCCTCTTCCGAGCGCTCCCGACCGCTTTTGAGGATCACGGAATCCACCTTCACGGGTTTGGCAAAGGTGAAAATATAGCTTCCCGGCTGGTTCTTCTTCATCAGGGCGGGAGCGGAATAGCTGGTGCTGCTGCGGGAGTCGTCGGAATCGTTGACCCGTTCCGGATAGCGGATCTCGCCGAAGGGGGCTTCCGCCTTCACCTTGGCGGAGGGGGCGATGTTCTTTTTCCCCGAATAGATCTCGATCTCCCGCACCATCAGTCGGGTATTGTCCGGCGGGGGATTCACGAAAAAGCTCCGGAAAGGCCCCGCGGGGAGCAGCCCGTAGCCGGACTGGGTCATGGGTTCTTTGGCGACTTCGGCAAGCTCCTCGGCGAACCGGGCCATGCCCACGTTGTTCCACAACGTTTTCCCGAAAAGTTTTTCCGGGGGATCGAAGTAGGGATACAACGAAGTATCGGCGGCAAACTCTCCCCCGGAGAGGGCAAAGGCCCCTCCGGCAAGAAGGATCGTCACGGCGGAAAAAGCGGAAAAACGCATGAGAACTCCTTTCGGCGGGATCATTCCGGGGAAATCGATGTACTTTACTTGCACAGTCCGCACTTTTTCATGATGTCCATGAAAATGGAATGGTCCTCGCCTCCGAAAAAGATGAACTGCCCCTTCCCGTACTTGGCCACGCAGGCGACGGCAAGGCCCTTGAGTTCGGGATTCTCCACCAGAGGGACCGCATCCACGAGATCGCCGGCATAGACGCTGTACAGCCATTTTTTCGTGAGACTCCTCTCTTTCCCCATCTCCCTGGTGTAGACGAGGGGGTGGGTCATGTTGCCGGATTTCGGATAGGGCTTGAGGAACTGGGCGGAAAGCTTGTCGAAGCCGCAGATCCCGTACCCCAGCTCCTTGGTCTTCTGGAAGGTCCATTCCAGACTGGAGTAGCCGTAATAGATGCTGCCGCCCTCCTTCACAAACTGAACGATGTCTTCCTTGTTTTCCGCGGTGGTGTTGGCAAGCGGGCAGATGACCACAAGGGCGTACTGCTTGAGTTCTTCATATTTGGGCAGGGTGTAGCCCTGATCCTTCCATGCCTTCGCTCCGTTTTTCCTGTCCAGAGCAGTGCACTGGAAATCCTTTTTCAGGAGCTTGGTGAAGGTGGCGCAGTAGTTGGGAGAACCCACCACAAGGGCCTTTTTCTCCGGCTTCTGGGCGAAAACGCTTCCGGCAAGGGTCAGGACGAGGGAGAGGGCGGCAAACAGACTTTTTCGGGACATACGCATTTTTTTCTCCTTATGTTTTGCAGTTGTTTTCCCGTGAAAACGCGATCGTTAGAGGGGAGGCAAACGCCTTCCTCCCTACTATACTCTTCCGCAACATATTTTCAAGCCGATAAAATATTTTTTCCGGCAGGAAAAGAAAAAAGGGGAAACGTACCGGAACAAACGGGTCGCTTTCAGTATTTTTTCACCGTCATACGGTAGTTGGGCAACGTACAGCGCAGAACGCTTTCCAGCTTTTGGAGTTTCCACTCCAGGTGTTCCCTGTCGCAGGCGTAC
This sequence comes from Lentisphaeria bacterium, assembly GCA_017613255.1. Classification (GTDB taxonomy): domain Bacteria; phylum Verrucomicrobiota; class Lentisphaeria; order Victivallales; family UBA1829; genus RGIG5327. Next base: position 746 of record JAGAEF010000332.1, on the reverse strand, counting down.
TCCAAGGTGGGCTCCCAGCCCAGCCGGGAATCCGCCTCCACCAGAGGAATGGTCTCCAGAACGTTCTTTTTCTCCTGCAGAAGGATCTCCTCCATTTCGTCCAGAAGCGCGTTGGCTTCCTCGAAGGAGGAGGTCGTTTCCAGTTTCCGGTTGGCAAGATACCACTTCTTGATCCCCAGCATGGTGCGCAAAGTATGCGTATAGAATTTCCCCACGCCCGCCTGAAGGAGAGCATCCGCCTTCCTGTTTTCCGGGACCTTCTCCATGGCCTGGTCCATAAGACGCTCGCCCTCCTCCCACAAGGAGAGGGCATTTCCCATGATCTTGAGATCCTCCTGAAGCCTGCGCCCTATGAACGTGTGGCCGGGAACGTGTTCAGGCTTGTAGAGCGTATTGAGGATCCGCTCCCCCCGGTAGGCGTGTTCCGGGAAGGGAAAGTGCATCTTCTGTTCGGCGAAGGGATAGAGGATGGGATAGAAGATGAAGGGATAGGAGGGCCCCACCCGGAGCGGACCGCACTGATCGTCGAAGCCGGGGGTGAAGGAGGCCATGGCGTCGCTCCAGCGCTGCCACGCCTTCAGGACAAGGGGGGCGGCCTCTTTGCCGAAATCCCTTTGCGCGATCTTTTCCAGGATCTCCTCCGGAGAAACGTTCCTCGTATTGAAGCACCATCTGGCGCACTCGACGATCGGATTGGGGAACCACCCGTAATGGTGGCCGTCCATGATCCCGGTCAGACCCCATTT
>JAGAEF010000331.1 GCA_017613255.1 Lentisphaeria bacterium | reverse complement strand
GGAGCGGGAGGAAAAGAGCGCTCCCGGGCAGGGAGAGAAGGAAGAATGAGCGGAAAACGTCTTTTCCCCTGCATCGGGGAGCTTGCCGCATTCCTGACGGAAAAAAGGAGCGGGGGAAAGATCCTGCTCCTTGCCCATGAACGGCCCGACGGGGACGCCGTGGGGGCCTTGTGCGGATTCCGGGAGATCCTGCGGGACAACGGGTTTCAAGCGGAATATCTTCTGCCCGAAGCGGTCCCGGATATGTATAAAACCTTCCTGCAGGATTCCCGCTCCGGAACGGTCACGGAAAAGGACTTGAAAGGGTATTCCCTTCTGCTCTTTCTGGACTGTTCCAATCAGAAACGCTGTTCGGTGCCGTTTCTCAAGGAGGGGCCTCTTCCTCTCCCTTCCCTGAACATCGACCACCACCCGGACAATACCTCCTTTGCCGACGGAAACTGTTTCGACAGTTCCGCGGCGGCAACCTGCGAGATCCTTTTTTCCCTTGCGGAAGAAGCGGAATTTTCCGTAAGCAGATACGCCGCCACATGTCTTCTTCTGGGGATCATCACCGACTGCGGCTGTTTCCGCTACGACAATACCGCCCCCTCCACCCTGCGTGCCGCGGCCCGTCTCATGGAGCTGGGGGCCGACCGGAGAAAAATCGTGGAAGCGTGCTACATGACCAAGCCCGAGGGGCTGGCCCTTCTGGAAGGGGAGTTGTTGTGCCGTCACCTGAAAAAGAGCGAAAACGGGCGTTTCGCCTATGTTTGTTTAGCTCCCCACCTGCTGGAAAAATACGGCGTGGATCTGCGCAATACGGAACAGCTTGTGGACAGCCTTCGTCAGCTGGAGGGCGTGAAGGCCTGCGCCGTCCTTCGCAGGGAAAAGGAGTGCTTCAAGGCGTCGCTGCGTTCCAAGGATCCGGCTGTTTCCGCAGGCAGGATCGCCCGGGCGCTGGGGGGCGGCGGACACGAAATGGCCGCAGGGTGTTCTCTCTTCGTTTCCACTTTCGAGGAGGCGGAAAAGGCGCTTCTTGCGGCAGTGGAGGAAGAGTTCCACTATGAGGAAAGGAAAGAAAAATGACCATGGAAACGACAGCCCCGGAAGGGGCGGAAAATAGTGCTCCCCGGGAAAATGAACGGGAAAAACGCGTGAAACTCCCGCCGTTCACCAAAAGCGGCGTTCTGCTTCTGGACAAGCCGAAAGACTGGACAAGTCACGACGTGGTCGCCTTCATCCGGTCGAGATTCCATGTGGCCAAAGTGGGGCATTGCGGGACGCTGGATCCGGCGGCAACGGGCCTTCTGGTGGTGGTTCTGGGCAAATTCACGAAACTCTCCCAGAAGTTCAGCGGCGAGGACAAGGTCTACAAGGCCACCATGCTTCTGGGAACGGAAACGGATTCCCAGGATATGGATGGAAACGTGATCCGCTCCTCCGATTATTCCAAAGTCACGGAAGAGGAACTGCGCAAGGTCATTGCCTCCTTCGTGGGGGAACAGGACCAGATCCCCCCCATGGTCTCCGCCGTGAAGAAGAACGGGGAGAAGCTCTACGAACTTGCCCGCAAGGGCGTGGAAGTGGAACGGGAGCCCAAGCGCATCACCATCGAAAGCATCGATATCACGGAGATCCATCTGCCCTATGTCACCTTCACGGTCCACTGTTCCAAGGGGACCTACATACGTACATTGTGTGCGGATATGGGGGCGAAGCTGGGCTGCGGAGCGGTCCTGTACAGCCTTCAGAGACTGCGCAGCGGCGAATTCGAACTCAAAAACGCCGTGGATATCGAAACGGTGAAGAAATGGACCCAGCAGGATCTGGGGAATTATCTTGGAGAGTTCATTCAGGCCAAACTGGCAAGGATGAACAAATTTTCCCCCTTCTGACGTGTTCCGGAAGGGGGAAGCAAAACGGGGGGCGGAAAATGAAATTCGATTTTGACGCGGCATGGGAAGCTCTTTGCACCGAGGGCCTGCCGGAATCCTTTACCTTCGGAGAAGTGTTCGACTCTCTGGTGAAGTACAATCACGGGAATCTCCCCGCGGACAGGGAGGAGGTTTTCAACAGGATCGCCGAAACGCTTCTGGGGGAGGAGCGCTATTTCCTCAAGGGCACGGGGGAGGAAGGGTACGCGGTAAGCCGGAAAAGTTTCTTTGCGGGCGCTTCCTTCAAGATCCTGCCCTCCGCCGACGAGATCGAAAAGGGTTTTCTCCTCTGCGGGGCAAGATTCGTCCCCTTTGCTCCCGCCGGACTTTTCGAGGGGGAATATACTCTTTCTTCCGCCGATGAACCGGCAAAGAAGGTCAGGACGAAGCATGTGAGCGGTCCCTTTGCACGATTCTGCCGCCCCTATCTTCTGCTGGGAAAATCCGAAACCATCGATACCCTTGCGGCGGAAAGCCCGGAAAATTACGAGGAACTGCGGAACGTCAAAAGTCTGGACAAGGCGAATGTTTCCCTTACGGTCTATGACATGGCCTCCTTCTACAAAAAACACTCCTTCAAGACGGGGGACGGGATCCTGGTAAAGATCGCCGACTGGGAGGAGGGAAAATATGTTCTGGAATATTGTCCCGCAAAGGATCTTCCCGGGGAGGAGGCAAAGGAAAAGTTTCTTGCCTCCTTCGAGGAGGCCGTGGCAAAGGTCTATCACGTTTTCGGAGAATACCAGCTTCTCTGCGACCAGATCGCCTATGCCTACTTTTTCGCTTCCGAGGGGGATTTCGACCTGCGGAAGAATCCCGCGCTCTCTCTGGACGAATACCCTTCCCGCATGCGGGATATTGCCGTGAACCGGGACGAGGCGGAGTGGTATCTCATGCCCATGGAGTCGGAAGATTTCACCTATGCGGATACGGAGGAGTCCTTCCATGAGGAGGAAAGCGCTTCCTGTTCCTGCGGGCATGACCACCATCATCACGACCATCATGAATGCTGTACCGGAATGGAAGAGAGCGTGAAAACGCTTCTCACTCCCGAGGAGAAGGCGGAAGTTTTCGCTCACGAGGAGGGCGTTCCCGATCGCAGGATCCCCCGGCACTTTTCCCTCTCCCGGGGGAGAATGGACTCTCTGGAAGGGATCCTGGACGACATCCAGTCTCCTGTTCCCAGCATGGAGATCTACGGCATGATGCTGGATTTCCTTTCCAACGGCGGCGAGCAGTACGAGGCCTTCCTCAGCCTTCTCCGGGAGGAGATGGAGACCTCCTTCGTGGACGAGGCGCAGGAGACCGCTTTCGTGAACTTTCTGGAAGAGGTGTGGGAGGATGCGCGTGAGCGGTTCGATCCTGTGCACGAGACCACCAAGATGGGGCTCCGCAGCCGTTTGCTTTCTCTCACTTCCGCCCACAGGAGCCATTCCCGGAAACTCCTGCACAAATATCAGGGGAAGGTGCCGCCGGAAACGATCCGGAAGATGCAGAGCATCCACGGGAAACTCATGGAAACTCTGGGCGTGGTGGATGCGGACTGCTCCCTGCCGGAAGGGGAGGATCTGGAACGTCTGGAATTGAGGATCGGGGATCTGGAAGACGAGTGGGAGGCGCTCTCTTCTTCGGAAGAGGGACTAGAAGAGTGATTTTGGATCGATATACGGCGGGAAAAGGAGTTTGAAAAATGGCGGAAGAAGAAAATACGGCGCGGAAAGCGGTCTTGAAGGAGAAACTGCAGTCTCTCCGCAGACAGATGAATGAAGTCGTTCTGGGCAAGGAGAAAAAGATCGATCTCCTGCTTACGGCGCTTTTTTCCGGCGGCCACGCGCTTCTGGAAGACGTGCCGGGAACGGGAAAAACGCTTCTGGCCAAGGCGCTGGCCTTTTCCGTGGAGGCGGATTTCAAGCGGGTGCAGTTTACTCCGGACCTTCTGCCCGCGGACGTGACGGGAACAAGCGTCTATTCCCCCAAAGACGAGTCTTTCACCTTCCGGGAAGGCCCCGTTTTCACCAACTTTTTTCTTGCCGACGAGATCAACCGGGCCTCCCCCCGGACCCAGTCGGCGCTTCTGGAGGCCATGAGCGAAAATCAGGTCAGCTGCGACGGTAAGGTGAGACGCCTTCCGGAACTCTTCATGGCCATCGCCACGGAAAACCCCGTGGAATATTACGGCACCTATCCTCTGCCGGAGGCCCAGCTGGACCGTTTCGCCCTGCGTTTTTCTCTGGGATACCCGGGGGAAGAGGAGGAAAAACGCCTGATGCAGGAAAATTTCGACCGGGAAAAAGAGCTTCGGCTTGTTCCGGTCATGAACTGCGCGGACATCCTTGCCGTGCGGGCGGAGGTGCGGAAGATCTTTCTGGAGGAGAGCATTGCCGACTATGTTTATTCCATCGTGCTGAAGACACGGAAGGAACCGAGGATCACGCTGGGGGCAAGTCCCCGGGCGCTTCTGACCTTCGTGCGTTCCCTCCGGGCTTATGCGTTCCTGCAGGGCAGGGAATACATCCTTCCGGAGGATGCCGTCTTTCTTGCCGTGCCGGTTCTGGCCCACCGGATCGTGCCCGCTCCGGAGTGCGCCTCTTCCGGCGTGACGGCAGAAAGCATTGTGGAAGAGATCGTCAAGACGCTTCCCGTACCCGTGTGAGGGCGCAATGGAGTTTTTCCGGCGGATCCTGAATCTGTACCGAAGGTGGGTGGCCGCTTTCTACAGGGGCCCTTCCTGGCTGTGGGGAAACGAGGTGCGGGAGGGGAAATACGTTTCTCCCACGCTGGCGCTGTTTCTCTGGTTCCACGGGCTTTGCAGCAGGGTCTTCACCTTTCAGGGCTGGGTGCTTTTCTGGGTATGGCTGGCAACGGCGTTCTACGCCACGGTCATGCTGAGAAGTCCGGTCATGATCCTTTTTCTTGTCCTGACCGGTCTTTTTCTTCTGGACGGCCTCCTTCTCCTGCTGCTTTTCCCCCGGTTGAAGGTCGTGAGAACGGTGCCCGGAAGCGTCATGCCCGGACGGGCTTTTTCCATCGAGTACGAGGTGGAAAATCTCTCTTTCTTCCCCTGCTTTTCCATCCTTGCGGATCCTCTTCTGCAGGGGAGGGGACTAAAGTCCGACCGCCCCGTATTCTTCTCTCTCCCCGGAAAAGGCAAATGCCGGATCGTACGGGAGTTCCAGCTGGACAAAAGAGGCGTGTGGCTTCTCCCCGCCGCCACGGTGGAAACTGCTTTTCCCTTCGGACTATTCAAGGCAAGTTTCTGCGACCACAAAAGGACGCGCATTCTCGCCCATCCTTTGTGGCGGAAGTGGGATTCCTCCCTGTTTTCCGGAGCCGGGGCGGAAAGGGGGAGCAGGGCGGAAAAAAGACGCAAGCGCTCCTTCCAGAGAGGGCTGGAACCCATCGGCTGCCGGGAGTACGTTTACGGGGATGAAATGCGCTGCATCCACTGGGGAAACAGCGCCAAGTGGGGGAAGCTGGTGGTCAAGGAGTTCGAGGAGGAGAAAAATTCCCGCCTCACGGTGATTCTGGATACGGCTCTTCCCTTCACCTGGGAAGATGTTTTCCGCGCCGCTTCCCATATCCTGCGTCTGCACAGCGCTCCTTTTGCGGAAAGGGACAGAAAGTTCGAAAGCGTCCTCTCCTTTGCTTCCTCCCTTGCGGCAAGTTTTTCCGGGGAGGGGCAGGAACTGGTCTTCTATTTTCCCGCGGCGGAAGAAACGGAAGGGGAAAAGCGTTCCTCTTCTCCGGGCGAAGGGGAGAAAGAGGGAGAAAAAAAGGAAAGTTTCCGGAAACGGCTTCTTTCTGTTCTGGGGAAAACGGTCCGGAAAAAGAGTTCCTGCGTGATCCGGGAGCTTTTCGTAGGGAACAGGCATATGTCCCCCTCCGCTTTTCTGGATGAGCTTTCCGCCGTGGAAAAAGTGGACCGGGCGGACCGGTTCGACTTCGTTACGCAGGAGGTGCTGGAAAAGATCGCGGAAAATCCCCCCGTCCTGCTGGTCCTCCTCCGGCTGGACAAGTCGGCACAGCTTCTGTACGGGAAACTGGCCAAGGCGGGGATTCCCTGCCGGGTGCTTCTCCTTTCCGACGGGGAAAAGGAGAAGGAGAAAAACGCTTCCCCCCTGCCCGTGCCCGCGGAAAAGATCACGGAGGAAGCGCTTCTTGCCGGGAGGTGGATGGTATGAACGATCGCTCATATTCCATGGAGCAAACCGGCGCGCTTCCGGAAAAACGCCGTTCCCTGCGGGAGACCTTTCTCTCCTTTGCCGTGATCCTGCCCGTGGCATTCCTTTTCGCGCTGAAGAACGATCTTCCTCACGTATTCGTCATCACCTTCGTTCTGTTGCTTCTCCCCCTGTTCCGGAGGAAACCCCTTCCGGAAACGGACCGGACGGTGATCTACAGCATCACGGCGGGCATGGTCCTTACGGCCCTGCCGGACCTTATGATCGGGCAGGACGACTCCCGCATAGGGCTTTTCGACATTCTTGTGCGCTCCTCCCTTGTCCTGCCGTTTCTGGTGTATATGGCTTCCCTGGGCGGGCTGTTCGCCTCTTCCGGCAGGGTCAACGGCGCCCGGGCGGCGCTGGCTCTGGCCGGGATGCTTCTCTGCGGGGATCGGTTCAACAGCCGGGACGTGCACAATACCCTCCTGAGTTTTCTGGATCCTCTGCTCCACAGCTATTTTCAGGTGTATGCGGTCTGCGCCGTCCTGCAGGGGATCTTTCTCCCCTTCTTCCTCCGCTCCTGTTCCTGCCCGGTCCGGGGGGAATCCCGTCCGCGGGAAAAGATACAGGGGTCAACGGCGCGGAAAAAAAGCTATTTCGTCCTGCAGATGCTTTCCATGGTCCTTTTCGTTCTTTTCGTGTTTTTTGCTCAGGAATTCGTCTCGAAAAACGCCGCGATCCTGCGGGCCGTGGAGATCTATTTCATGCGCATGGGTTCCACGGGCCTGCGTACCGGGGGCCCGGGGAAGAGCATGCTTTCCCGGAACGTGGATCTGCGTTCTCCGCTTCCCCCCTGGTTCGGCCAGCTTTCCGGACAGGTGCTTTTCCGGGCGAAGGCGGGATTTCCGCCCGGACTTCTGCGCAGCGGCGTATATGTTCACTATGAGAACGGCAGATGGCTGCCTCCCTCCTTCGGGGACGGAAGCCATTCCGTTCTGGAAACCGTGAGACGGACCGGCATTCTCTCCTTCAACACCTTCCGCTTCCCTTTGGAAATCGAGGAGGAGAGAAAGAAGGCGGAGGGACTGGACAGGGAACAGGATCTTCCCGGAGAAAAGAAAGAAAATCGCGTGGAACTCTATCTGGATTCTCTGGTGACTCCCGGGATCGTGCCCATGCCGGGAAATGCCGTAAGGATCGACGCCGTGGCGGATTCGGCGGAGGTGAGCAAGACGGGCGTCCTGCTTCTCAAGCACTGGAAAAAGGACGGCGCAGTTACCTTCTTCGTCCGTTCCCCGGATCCGGAGGCCGCCTTCAATCCTTCCGCCCGAAAGGAGAAAAATACGGGGAAGATCCTGTACAAAGATCTCCTTTCCCCGGAGGAAAAACACGCGTTCGCCCGCACGCCTCCCTGGATCGGAACATGGCTGAAAAAGATCTTCCCCGGAGGGACAGCGGGACTTTCCGGACGACGGAAGGCGGAAACGATCAAAAAGTTCCTCCGGAAGGATTTTTCCTATTCCCTCTATGTGCCCCCTCCCAAACGGAAGGAATTTTTCAAGGATCCCGTCCTGCGTTTTCTGGAGGATACGAAAAAGGGTCATTGCGAACTTTTCGCCTCCGCCGCGGTGCTTTTGTGCCGTGGGGCGGGGCTGCCCGCAAGGTATGTAACCGGGTTCGTCTGCGAGGAAAAAAGCCCTTCCGGAGAGTATTACTTCTGCCGTCTTGCCCACGCCTGGGGGGAGGTTTATCTCCCGGAGGAGGAGTGCTGGATGACGCTGGAAGCCACCCCGCCCGGAGAGGTTTTGCGGAGAAGGGAGACGATGGAAAAGGGCCTTTTCCGGAAGAGCCTGGATTTCCTCAAGTTCCACGGACAGGAGTTTTTCGCTTCGGTCCGGCGAGGGTATTTTGCCGATGCGGTCCTGAACCTATTTTTCCTGCTGTGGCAGGGGATCGTCCTTCTTTTTACGACGTTGTGGGGCTGGGGGTTCGTGGTGATCCTTTCCTCCCTTGGCGCCCTCTTCGTTTCGAAAAGGCGCCGCATGAGGAAAAAGTCTGCTCTCACGGAGGAGAGAAGGACTCTCCGGGAAAAATGGCTGCGGTTCGAGAAGCGTTTTTCCCGTCGGACGGGCGTAAAACGTCCCGGAGAAATCCCCCTGCGGGAATTTTACGGTTCCTTCGGCTCTCTTCCGGGTCTGCGGGAGGTGGTGGAGAAGTATGAAAAGATGCGTTTCGGTCCTCCGGAACAGCTTCCGGACGCGTCACTTTTGGCCGATTGGGAAAAAAATGTGGAAAAACTCCTTCTTTTTCTGGAAAAAGAGGGTGCAAAAATCGCAAAGAGGGAGTAAATTAATAAGATCGGTCGGTCCGCCGCGGAGGAGGAAAATTCCTCCCGGAAGGGAAAGCGGATTTTTATGAGGAAGAGCAGGATCAAAACGGAACGTCTTTTGGAGCAGGCGGGGGAGCTTCTGCCCTCTTTTGCCATGCACTTTCTCCATGACGGGGAAAAGGCCGCCGCTCTTGCGGAGGAGTGTTTTCTTGCCTACGCGGAAAAACTCCGGAACGGGGAGGCGGAGGAGGGGGGACTTGTCTTCCTTTTCCGGGAGATCCGGAAGAAGTGCTTCGAATTTCTCCGTTCCCAGGGGAGACGCTTCGAAAGTTTCCTTTCCGTTTCCCAGGAGCGTTTGAAAGCGGCCCTTGCCGAGGTGGGGCCGGATGAGGGAAAACTGTACGAGGACCTTCTTGCCCTTGCGCAGGATTTCCCCCGTCTGGAGGAGCAGGAAAGAGAGGAACTCTTCCTGATTCTGGGCGCCTCCCTCACGCAGGAAGAGACGGCCGCCGTGCTGGACAGACCCGCAAAAGAGGTGGAAGAGAGCACCCTTGCGGCTCTGGGCAAACTGGGGGGAGGGGATTTGACCGATCCCGGAAAGACGGTCCGGCTGAACAGTTCCATTGCTTTCCTTCTTTCCCGGTGCTCCGAACGCGCTTCCCTGTCTCCCTTCCAGAGGGAAAAGATCCTCTCCTTCGCCTCTTCGGGCACATCTCTCGGGTACCGGAAGATGCTGTACCGGTTCGCCGCCATCCTCCTTTTCTGCATCGTGGTCACTTTTTTCATGATCTATTCCCACATGCGGGTGGAGCCGGAACTGCAGCCGGATGTCCAAATCGGCGTATTCATGTCGGAAGAGGAACGCAAGGAAAATCTGCTCCGGGAGAAGGCAAGGCAGGAAGCGTATCTGGAAAAGAAGCGGGAGGCGGCGTTCGTTGCCGTCTCTCTTCCCAAAAAACTTTTCCCCGGCAAGGGGAAAGTGGATGCCGCCGCCGCGGAAAGGACTCTCCGGCGTCTGGGGGCGGAAGTAAAGGTCCGCAAGGTGGAAGTGCGCGCAGAGAAGACGGACAGGATCTTCCTGTTCGTGACGCCGGAGGATGCCCGCAAGCTCGGCAAGCTGGGAAAACGGATCAAAACGGATGAGGAGGGTTCTTCGTCCGGCAAAAACATAGGCAGGAAAGAAAAATGACCGCAGCAGAACTTTTGCCCGTGACCGTGGGAGCGGTGCTGGTGAACAATATCGTCTTATCCCGGATCCTGGGGACCTGTCCCTTTCTGGGAGTTTCCAAAAAACTCAAGACCGCACTGGGCATGGGAAGCGCCGTGACGCTGGTCATGGCCATCTCTTCCTTTGCCACATCCGTGCTTTTCCATCTGCTTTTGGCCCATCCCTTCACGGCGGGCCCGCTGAAGGGGCTGGATCTCTCCTTTGCCAAGACTCTCGTTTTCATCGTGGTCATCGCTTCTTTAGTGCAGATCGTGGAGATTCTGATGCAGAAGTTCAGCAAAGGGCTGTATCAGGCGCTGGGGATCTATCTCCCCCTCATCACCACCAACTGCGCCGTGCTGGGGGCGGCGGAACTCAACGCCTCTTCCGGGCGTTCGGTGCTTCTTTCCACCATCTACGGTTTCTGTTCGGGGCTGGGGTTCGCCCTTGCCCTGCTGTTGTTCGCCAGCATCCGGGAAAAACTGGAGCTTTCCCGCATCCCCCGGATCTTTCAAGGTGCCTCCATTGCGCTGATTACGGCGGGGATCCTTGCCATGGCGTTCATGGGGTTTGCGGGACTGGTGAAGTAGGGGACGGAAACAAATGAGTATGCTGCTTGCTGCCGGGCTCGTGGTAGGAGCCATTGGACTTGTTTTAGGGTGCGCCATCGGGCTGGCCGTGCTGTTCTTTTCCGTGAAGAGCGATGACCGCATCGAAAAAATCGCTTCTCTTCTTCCCGGGGCGAACTGCGGCGGCTGCGGCTTTGCCGGGTGCGGGGATTTCGCCAGAGCCATCGTGGAAGAAAATGCCGATCCTTCCAAATGCGTGGCGTGCACTGCCGAGAGTGCCGCCCGCATCGGGGAGGTGCTGGGGCGGGCGGTGGCGGCAAGAGAGAAAATGGTCGCCGTGGTCTACTGCTCCGGGGATCAGTTCCACGCGGTCCGCTGTGCCGAATACAACGGATTGAGCGACTGCCGCGCGGCCGCCTCCTATGCAGGCGGCGGCAAGGGGTGCCGCTACGGGTGCGTGGGCATGGGGACCTGCGCAAGGAACTGTCCTTTCGGCGCCATCGAGGTCCGCAACGGGCGGGCCGTCGTGCATCCCGAGCTCTGCACGGGGTGCGGCAAGTGCGTCTCTCTCTGCCCCCGCAAGCTCATCCATCTGGTCCCGGCGGATTCCAAGGCCCATATCTACTGCAACTCTCTGGAGAAGGGGGCCGTGAAGAGAAAATTGTGCAATGCGGGGTGTCTGGGGTGCAAAAAGTGCGTGAGAGCGTTTCCGGATCTCTTCATTGCCACAGGGGGACTCGTCCGGGCCGTGAACCCTGCCGCGCTGGATAAGACCATGCTGGAGAAGATCTCCTGCCCCGTCCATGTCCTGCATCTGGTGGAGGAGGATTTCCCCTGCACGGGGTGTGAAAAAGGATCCGGAGAGAAAGCCGACGGAAAAGGAGAGGAAAAATGACTGCTGCGAAAATATTCCGATTCAAAGGGGGATTCCATCCGGAGGACCACAAGAAGCTTTCCTCCGAGCACGAAGTGAAGACTCTCGGCCTGCTTCCCCGCTACACGGTCCTTCTGCGGCAGAACGTGGGAGCGCCTCCGGAAGTCTGCGTAACAAAGGGCGACCATGTGAAGAAAGGTTCCTGCATTGCCCAGCCCGCTTCCTTCGTTTCCGTGCCTCTGCATTCCCCGGTGGCAGGGACGGTGGGCGATCTTCTTACCGTTCCCGGCCCCAACGGCTCCCCCGTGGAGGCCGTGGAGATCCTTTCCGACGGAGAGGATATGCAGGAGTGGGACGATCGTCTCGAACCCATTCTGGACTGGCGGGACACCCCCGCGAACGTCCTTAAGAAACGCATTCTGGATGCCGGGATCACCGGAATGGGGGGCGCGGCCTTCCCCACCCATGTGAAGCTTTCTCCTCCTCCGGAAAAACCGGTGGACACGCTGATCCTCAACGGGGCGGAGTGCGAGCCTTATCTTACTTCCGACGATGTTCTCATGCGCAGTCACGCCAGAGCCATCCTCACGGGGGCTGCCATTGCCGCCAAGGTGCTGGGCGTGACGGAAATTTTCGTGGGGATCGAGGACAACAAGAAAGAGGCCTTCAATGCCATGGAACAGGCGGCGTGGGGGATCTCGTCCGCCGCCGTCACGGTGGTCCCGCTTCCCGTGAAATACCCGCAGGGCGGGGAAAAACAGCTGATCTACGCGCTTACGGGCAGAAAGGTCATCGTGGGAGCGCTTCCCATGGACGTGGGGTGCGCGGTCCTGAACGTGGGGTCCTGCTACGCCATCTGGGACGCGGTCCTCAACGGGCACCCTCTCGTGGAGCGCATCACCACCGTCACCGGGACGCCTGTCGTCCATCCGGGGAACTACAGGATCCTCATGGGGACCCCTCTTTCCGCCGCTCTGGAAGGGGCAGGCGGGATCCGGGAAAATTCCGATGTGGGCAAGATCATTTTCGGCGGTCCCATGATGGGGTTCGCCCAGTACTCTCTGGAGGTCCCGGTCTCCAAGAACACCTCCGGGATCCTGCTTCTGGAACGGAGCGAAGTGGCCCAGTTCTACGGAGGACCCTGTCTTTCCTGCGGGAGATGCGTGGAGCATTGTCCCATGCAGCTGCCCGTCAGCACGCTGAGCAAGGCCTGCGAAAGCGAGAGATACGATCTGGCAAAGGAAAATCATGTGCTGGCCTGTCTGGAGTGCGGAGTTTGTTCCAGCGTGTGCCCCGCCCGCAGACCCAACGTCCAGCACTTCCGGAAAGCCAAGGCGGAATTGAAGGAACTCCTCCAGAAGGAAAAGAACAAAAAGGTCGGGAAATGACCTTGGAACGGATAGAATCATGAGCGACGAACCCAGCAAAAATGTTTCCGCGGAAGAAGCTCCCCAGAAGAAGGTCCTTCTTCCCGACCCCCGCCATCTGATCTTGAGCCCCTCTCCCCACATTCAGGTGGGCCCCGGTTCGGGGAAGATCATGCTTCTGGTGATCCTCTGTCTCGTACCCGCCCTGATCTCCTCTCTTTTGTTTTTCGGACTTCAGGCGCTTCGGGTGCTGGTCATCTGCACGGTCTCCTGCGCCTTCTTCGAGTTTCTCTGGTGCGTCATTGCGGGCAGGAAGAGTACGCTCCACGATTTTTCCGCCGTTCTTACGGGGATCCTTCTGGGCATGAACGTAAGCAGTCTCACCCCCGCATGGGTCTGTATCGCCGGCTCCTTCGTAGCCGTCATCATCGCCAAGCAGGTGTACGGCGGACTGGGGCAGAATCCCTTCAACCCTGCGGCGGTGGGGCGCATTGCCATGCTGATCGGGGCGGCGGGCCCCATGACGAAATTCGCCGTTCCCAGAGCGGTGTTCTTTTCTCCTGCGGCGGATGCGCTGACCGGGGCTACTCCCCTGGGGGCCGCGGGGATCACCGCGGGAATGGGCAAAACTCTGGAATATTTCAACTCTTCGGACTTCCTCTGGAGAGCCTTTGTGGGTGAGATCGGCGGGAGTCTGGGGGAAACTTCCGCTCTGGCGCTTCTCATCGGCGGGATCGCCCTTATCGCGCTCAAAGTCATCCGCTGGCACATTCCCGTGGCCATTCTGGGGACGGTTGCAATTTTCGTCTCCCTCGTGAATTATTTCAGTCCGGGGACGACGCCGGGCGTATTGTTCCATCTGCTTACCGGAGGCCTGATGCTGGGGTCGTTCTTCATGGCCACGGACATGGTCACCTCCCCGGTCACGGTGAAGGGGGGGATCGTTTACGGCATAGGCATAGGCATTCTCGTATGCGTGATCCGCATCTACGGCTCCTATCCGGAAGGGATGAGTTTTTCCATCGTGCTCATGAACGCTCTTGTGCCGCTCATCGACCGGTTCTGCTACATAAGACCCTTCGGATACCAGAACATCAAGGTGAACAAAATTGAGCCGCGCCGTGGGGAGATCAAGTAAAATGGGTACGGAAAATATGGAAAAAGAGGAAAAGAAAAATACGGGCGTTCCGGAAGAAGCGCCCATGGAAATGGACGAAGCCTCCCTCCGCAGGATGCAGGAAGCCCTCAAGGAGAGAGAGGCGGAAAAAGAGGCGGAAAGAATCACGCCCAAAAAGATCGGAAACATCTTTTTCCTGGGCTTCTTTCTCTTTTTCGTGTGTTTGTTCGCTTCCTTCGTCATGGGGTATGTGGACCAAGTGACGAAAGGCCCCCGGGCGCGGGCGAAGAAGGAGAGGCTTTCCGGAATGCTCAAAGACGTGCTTCCGCCCTTCGACAACGATATTCTTT
>JAGAEF010000330.1 GCA_017613255.1 Lentisphaeria bacterium | reverse complement strand
AGGAAGAAGAGCTCTTGCCTGCTTGATGGTCTCATAGACCGTGGCGGGCGTGGAGGTGCCGGAAGCGTCTTTGAAGGCCAGAGAGTCGAAGGGGATCCCGCTCTTGAGGATCTCCTGAAGGCGGTCGATGTAGAACTTGGGCGTGTGGGCGTAGCTTTCCTGCAGGTTGGGGGCCAGCCCCATCATGGTGATGGTGATCTGGTGCTTGAGCCCGTGTCTGGCGATGGCCCGTCCGGAAACGTCCAGATTGCGCACGTCGTTGAGGGCGTCGAAGTTGCGGATGGTGGTGATCCCGTGCTTCTTGAAGAGTTTGGCGTGCAGGTCGATGATGTCCGTGGGCTGGGAGGAAAGTCCCACCACGTTGACGCCCCGGGAGAGGGTCTGCAGATTCACGTCGGGCCCCACGGTGGCGCGCCAGAGATCCATCATCTCGAAGGCATCTTCCTGACAGTAGAAGTAAAGGCTCTGGAAGCGGGCGCCGCCGCCGATTTCGATGTGGTTGATCCCGGCATCCTTCGCCGCGGAAAGGGCGGGGAGAAAGTCTTCGGTTTTGACGCGGGCTCCGAGGCAGGACTGGAATCCGTCTCTGAAGGAGCAGTCCATGAATTCTATTTTTTTCATAAAAGCGATCCTGACTGTTTGTTATTTTCTGTAAAACTTTTTACTGGTTGTTTGCGTGGAATGCCGCCGCTGCCGCCGCGATCTCCAGATCGCTGTCGGAAGCGCTCGCCGCCGATGCCTTCTTTGCCGCTGCCGCCGCCTGTTTTGCCGCCTCGAACTCCCGTGCGGCAAAGGGGGCAAGCACTTTCTGCAGCAAATACATCATGCAGATCATCAGGATGAGGAAGACATAGACTCCCACCATCCCCAGGACCAGGAGTTTGACTCCATCCATTACGAGACCCATTTGCACTCTCCTTTGTTGTTGCCGCGGCCCGGATCCCTGCAGACCTCTGGACCGCTTTTTTTACTGGTTCATATTCTTGAAAATTTTTGATCCGTCCGTTACTTCCCGAACAGTCCGGGATTTTTCACGAGCCGCACATCCCCGCTGGAAAAGAGGAACTCCTTCCCCCCCTCCACGCAGAGGAGCCGCCCGTCCTGAACAATGTCTTTCACCAGGACCGTGCGCTTTTTCCCGGAACTTTCCTCCAGTTCCACGCATTTGCCCAGAACGCGGTTCTGTTCCTTCCACCTGAGAAAGACCTTTTCGGGATCCCCGATATAATTAATATAATACCGCGCGAGGTTTTCTGCAAGCTTTCCAAGCAATTTTTTTCTTTCAAAACTCCTGCCGGTAAGGGAGCGGAGACTTGCCGCCTTCTGGGGGATCTTATCCAGCTCCTCCCGGGAGGTGTTCACGTTGATCCCCATTCCCGCAATCACCGAAAGGGGAGAGTGTTCCGTTACCGCGGCGCATTCGCAGAGTGTTCCGCAGATCTTCTCCCCCCCGGCAAAGACGTCGTTGGGCCATTTGATGAAGAGATCCGCTTGCGGCGCATGTTCTTTCAGAAGGGAAAGGACGGCAAGGGAAGATACCACGGTGGCCCTGAATGGATCCGTGATCCGTTTCATGACGAAGGAGCAGTAGAGATTTTCCTCGTTGCCCGGGGAGACCCAGCTTCTGCCGTTCCGGCCTCTTCCCGCGGTCTGCGTTTTTGCGGAAACCAGGACGCCGTCTTCCAGACTGCCGATATGATCCTTTGCGTAGGTGTTGGTGGAGTCCAGGACCTCGAAGTCCAGAATTTTTACGGAAAAATCACTTGCTTCCTGCATAAAAAACGCTTCTTTCGGAAAAACGGCAGGGGAGAAAAGGGCTTTCTCCCGGCGGCGCGGAGGACTATCTGCGGAACTGATACTGCTGGCGCACCTTGGGGATCTTCATTTCCTCCAGCCCCATGGCATACCAGAGCTCGCCCAGCCCGGCGTTGGAAAAACTTTTGGCCTTGTCGTTGGCAAGAAGTTCCCAGTTTTTGACGATGACCTCGTTGTCCGTCTTCTTTTTCGCTTCCGTAAGGACCTTGAACGCCTCGTCCTGCTTGTCCAGCTTCATCAGGATCCAGCTGTAGAGCGCCACGGGGAGAACGCAGTTGTCCCCCTTGATGGAGGCGCATTTTTTCCTGTAGAATTTTGCCATCTCCTCGTAAGGCGCATGGGTCTTGTAGAGCCGCACAAGCTTGATGGAAATGGTCTGGGGATCCAGAAGAAGGGCCTTGGCCAGATATTTGTCCGTCATGGCGTAATCCTTCAGCTGGAAGGAGAACATGGCGCGCATGGCATTGGTCTGCTTGGAAAGAAGCGGACTCCATTTGTTGAGTTTGTCGAACTCTCCGCAGGCTTCCAGCGCCTTGCGCAGCCCGTCATTCTGCAGCCGCTCGAAAACCGCCATCATCTGTTTCTGATTTCCGCCGGGGCGGCGCATGAACTGGTTCTGCTGGACCTCCATCCTGTGCCGGGTGTCCAGCATGATCTGCTGGATATGGTTGTTGATCTTGCCCGTGATCTTTTTCAGGATGAGCGCTACCGTGATGTTGACGCAGATGAGCCCCAGAAGACCGAACACGATCCCCCAGACGAAGGAAAGCCCCGCACTGTAGACCACCACCGTATAAAGGATTCCCGCAAGGACAAGTCCGCAAGCAAAAGTAAGCATGTCTTCCTCCGAAAGCTACTTCACGATGGATTTGCCCGTGCCCTTTTCGATCCTGCCGCAGAGGAAGGGGGCAAAACCCGCTTCCCGGCAGAGGCGCATGGCCTCCTCCTGCTGGGAGGAAGGAACGAAGAACACCATTCCCACGCCCATATTGAAGACGTGGTAGGCCTCCTGCTTTTCGATCTCGCCTTTCTGCACGATCAGGTCGAAGATGGGGGCGGGATCCTTGATGGCGGAACTTTCGAAGACGGCGTCCACATCCTTGGGAAGGATGCGGGGAACGTTGTCGATGAGCCCGCCGCCGGTGATATGGGCGATCCCGTCCAGAGAGACCTTCGGGGAATCCATAAGGGCCTTCACGGCCTTCCAGTAGCAGATATGGGGCTTGAGGAGCGCCTGTCCCACGCTTTCGCCTTTGAGACACTCCGGCTTGCTGTTCACATCGAATCCGGCACGTTCGAAAAGGACCTTCCTTGCCAGACTGAATCCATTGGTGTGCAGTCCGCTGGAGGGCAGGGCTATGGCCGCGTGGCCGGGGCGGATGTTTTCCCCCGTGATGATTTTGTCCTGCTCCACGATGCCCGTAATGATCCCCACCAGGTCGAAATCGTTTCCGTACATGCCGGGCATTTCCGCCGTTTCTCCGCCCAGAAGAGCGCAGTTGGCGTTCTTGCAGGCGTCGGCGATCCCGCTCAAGACGTCGGCGTAAATGGGGTTGCGCAGCTTGCCTATCCCGATGTAGTCGAGGAAATAGACCGGTTCGGCACCCTGCACGGAAATATCGTTGACGCAGTGGTTGACGATGTCATGCCCCACGGTGGTGAAGTCCTTGGCCATGGCGGCCACCATGAGCTTGGTGCCCACGCCGTCGATGCTGGCCACCATCACCGGGTTTTTCCATTTGGCGAGGTCGATCTTGAACAGCCCGCCGAATCCGCCGATGGGGGCGAGCATTTCCGGCCTGCGCGCCTGGGCGAGCTTGGGCTTGAGGTCTTTGAGAAGGGCGGTGGCAAGGTCGATATCGACTCCCGCCGCCTTATAGGTGGAACCGGTATTTTGAGACATGCGGAAAACTCCTTGGTCTTGAAAAAGTTAGTGTTCGTGGTCGTGAGCGTTTTCCTGCTGTTTCATCAGGTTCGCGCTGTTGGCAAAGATCCAGTTCTGCAGACCGTTGACGGCGGAACTCTTCTTGAGCTGTTCATAGAGTTCCGCCTTGGCGGCCTTGTCTCTGGCCTTATCCGCGGCGGAGGGCAGTTTGCGGGAATCCACGAAAACGGCGACTTTGCCGCCGGAGGGAAGATCCGCGGCCTTGGAAAGCGCGTTGGTGGAGGTGGCGGGAATGAGAGTAAGCGCCACGAATTTGGCGGGATCGCGGTCTTTGGTGAATTCGTTCAGTGTGTCGTAGCAGAAATCGGGAAGCCTGACGAGTTTTCCCTTCGTCCCTTTGAGCGCCTTTTCCAGCTCCGCTCCTGGGTTCTTGCTTGCCGCGACCCTGGCGGAAAAGACCCGCATGGCTTCCCCGGCCAGATTCTCTGCCTTCCTTGCGGAAATGACGGTGCGGATCTGCTCTTTCACATCCTTGAAGTCGGCGGTCTTGGCGGGGATGCGCTGAATGACGCAGCCCACGAAGGCTCCGGAATAGCCCCGGACGCTCTTGGCCACGGGATACCGTTCCGAAGTCTGGAAAAGCGCGGTGACCAGCAAAGGCTCCTTGCCCGTGCCCGTCACTTCCACGCCGTTTCTCTTCAGCCAGGCGGTTTCTGTGGTGGCATATTTCGCCTCTTTTGCGAATTTCCGGAAGGCGGCGACCTGATCCATGCCGTTTTCGCTGTCTCCGGCGATGCTGTAGAGCTTATCCCGGAATTTCCTCGCCTCTTCCATGGCGGCGCCTTCCGCCTTTTCCGCGGAAAGTTTTTTGGTGATCTCCCCTTTGACCTTGGCGAAGGGCTGTTCCTTGCCGTCCTTGATGAAATCCAGCTTGTTTTCGTCGTAATACTTCTTTGCCTCCGCTTCCGTGACGGGATTTTTCGCGGCATAGGAAGCATAGGGGAACTTGATGTAGAGCGCCTTGATCTGGGGTTCGGTGAGGAGGGTTTTCCCGTTGGCCTTGTAGTAGTCCATGAGCTCCTTGTCGGAGACCTTCACCTGATCCTTGAAATCCGCCGCGCTGAAGGAGATCATGCGGCAGGAGGTCTTTTCCATGGTCATGTCCTGGAAACGGGAGATCTCATCCTCCGTGACGACGGCATCTCCCGGGAGTCTGCCCAGCTTGTCCGCCGCCAGCATATCCCGCACCGCCTCTTCCAGATCCTTGGCCCCCAGATTGAGGGGAGAAAGCTGTTTTTCGACGTAGGCAGAATATTTCCCGTTGTCGAAATTGCCCTTGGCGTCCTTGAAAACGGGCAGATTCCTGAGGAAATCGATCACTTCCTTGTCGGAGGCGGTAAGCCCGTAGGTTTTGGCGGCCACGGAGAAAACGATCCTTCCGAAGATCTGGTCGCTGGAAAGATCCATGAATGCGGCAGGAGAAGTATTGTAGGCTATGGCAAGGACGATGGCCTGCTTCTGCATGGCGTTGCGGTACTCCTTGAGCGTAAGTTCCTTTCCGGCAATGCGGGCTACGATGCTGTTCTCCGAAGCCCGTCCGCCGAAGAAGAGAGAACCGTCCACTCCGGGGGTGAAGAACCAGACGAACGCCACGATGATGATGATGGAGAAAAGTCCGAAGAGTATTTTGTTGTGCTTGACCAGCACGTTGTTCATTCTTCTGATAACCATTCTTTTTCCTTTCGATTTTTGTTGATATCTGAACTGTTTTTGCATGCACTATATTCAAGCCATTAATGTACCTCTTCTTTCGGAATATTCAACCTCCGGGAACGTTTTTTCCGCGATTTTGTTTCCTTTCTTCCGCAGGAAGCGCAAAAAAAAGCGCCCCCGGGAGGGGGGGCGCGGGAAAACGGCTCATCGGACAAAAAAACTTTCCCCGGAGGAAGAAGCCTACCGCCTGTAGAGAAAGTCCAGGAAGAGCCTGCAGCCGTCGGAAAGACTGGCGGTTTCCAGCTTTTCCTCCCTTGTATGGGCGCCGGCTCCCCGGCAGACGCCGAAGCAGATGGCGGGAACCCCCAGAGAAAGGGGAATGTTGCAGTCCGTGGAGCCGGAACGTTCCGAACCTTCCGCGTGAAGGACCTCCCGCAGGGAGGCAAAATAACGTTCCTTCAGGGCGCCGAATTTCGTTTCGTCCATGACGCCGCCGCAGGGCCGGTCCCCCAGCTTCTCCACCTCCACGGTGACTCCGGAAGCCCGAAAGGTTTCGATGGCCTGCCGGAAAAAGTTCTCCATTTTCGCCAGACACTCCCGGCTGTCGGAACGGTATTCATAAAGCATTTCCGCATTCTGGGCGATGGTGTTTACGGAGGTCCCGCCGGAAATGAGGCCCACATTGTAGGTGGTGAGGCTGTTGCCTTCCTTGGGCACCTTGACGGTGTAGAGCAGGGCGATGAGGCTTGCCAGAACGTGGATGGCGTTGCGGTTGCCGAAATTGCCGAAGGAGTGTCCCCCTTCCGTTGCCACGCTCACCCTGTACCGGTGGGAGCCCACCGCCTTGGTCACGACCCTCTGCATGGTGGAGGAGTCCAGAGAGACGAAAGCGGTCACCCTTTTGCCGTAATCCTCCATGATCCTGCGGCTGCCCTTCAGGTTCCCCAGTCCCTCTTCGCAGGAGTTGGCCACGAAAAGGATCCTTTCCGCATCGGAGGGCAGATGATCCTTGTAATATTTCGCGCAGACCATGAGGACGGCGAGGTTGGCGGTATCGTCGGTCACTCCCGGCGAATGGATGAACCCGTCCTTTTCCAGAAAGGGCATGGGGGCCGTATCGGGGAAGACCGTATCGGTGTGGGCCATCATCACGACGAAGGGATCCTCCCCCTCCCGTTTCAGATTGACGGGGGCAAGCACGTTGAGGGCTTCATCCACGGAAACGTCCTCGAATCCGTTTTTCTCGAACCATTTTCTGCAGTATTCCGCCCGCAGTTCCTCGTGATGGGAGGGGGCGGGCAGTTTGCATAAGTCCCGCACGATCTGCAAGGCTTCCTTCTGGAGAACGTCCGCTTCTTTCGCAAAATCCATTTTTATGCTCCTTTTCCTGATTTTTTACATGTTTTCCAGCAGGGAATCGAAGTTTTTCGCCGCCTCGGCAAGGGTTCCCGGATAGACGGCGCCGCCGCCCAGGGTAAAGAACCCTGCGAAATTGTGACAGCGGAGAATGGAGATCATCTCCTTGATCTCCCCGTTGCCCCGGGCCAGCGCGGTTGCCGTCCCGTCCCAGAGGGCGTCGCAGATATCCAGCTGTCCCAGCGTCTTGATGAAGCGCCCCACCCGGTAGGAACCGAGGAAGGGGTGTTCCCCCGCCCTGACGAATCCCGCCGGACTGAAGCAGGCTTTCGCTTCGCTCTTTCCCCGGAAAGCGGCAAGGGAATCGGAAAAACGTCTGGAAGTCTCGTTGGTGTTGCGGAAGAGAATGTCGAATCCCTTCTTTGCCGCCGTTTCCCCTTCCTTTGCGCCGTTCATGGGCAGGATCAGGGTCTTTATTCCCGCCTTCTTCACCTTTTTCAGGAATTTTTCCATGTCGTCGGGGACCGATTCCACGGAAAGGGCGCTGACCTTGATCCCCTCTTCCGCCAGTTCCCGGACCGCCTTTTCCAGTTTTTCTTCCGGCAGAAGGGCGCAGGCTTTCCCCTGCAGGAAATCCAGTTCGATGTAAGA
Organism: Lentisphaeria bacterium; assembly: GCA_017613255.1. Lineage (GTDB taxonomy): Bacteria > Verrucomicrobiota > Lentisphaeria > Victivallales > UBA1829 > RGIG5327. The sequence continues at coordinate 2,023 of JAGAEF010000330.1, read as the reverse complement.
TATCCCCGCCTTATGCAGATTTTCCGCCATTTCGGGCAGGTACCTTCCCGCCAGACGGGAGGATGCGGAAAGTGTGAAGGATTCTTTTGCCATTTTGTCCGCGAAAATGGCGGCGCGCTGCTTCACGCAGTCGGCGCAGGCGGGATTGTCGCAGAGAACGAAGGCAGGATCCTTTTTCCCCAGAGAAACGGCGATTTCCAGAAGGTCGGACGCTTTGATCAGCCGGATCTGGGAGTTGCCGATGCGGGCGATCTTCATTTTCCCGCTCTCCCGGAAAGCGCGGTCCAGCCCGATGAAATCCCGATGGGGGCCGGGGTAATATTTCCAGTTCCCTGTGATCTTTTTCCCTGCCGGTGTGGAAAATTCCGCGGAAACCTCTCCCAGATAGGGGAGGCGCAGGAGCGCTTCCGCCGCATGGAGCGTGGTGTTCCGGTCCTGATCCACCCCCATGAGGCAGACGTAGCCGCCCATATCGGCAAGTCTGGTGAAGGGAGTATTTTCTCCGTGGGCGGTCTCCGCCTTCCAGTGATCCTTGAAGAGTTTTTCCCCGTCCTTGCCCAGCGCCGCAAGGGTCCCCACCGGGCAGGGATCGATGACCGCGCCGGGACGGTTGCGCAGAAGGGTGGTCAAAATCCCCAGCGAGCCGAAGATGGGCACCAGAAGCGTCCCCTCCTTGCCCAGCACGTCCATAAAGGCGTCGATCACCTTTTCCGGGCCGCCTTCCACGCCGCCCAAGCTCAAGTAGGAGCTGTGGAGCAGGACCTTGTCGCCCTTTGCCAGCCCCAGTTTCCGCAGGTTTTCCGCAAGAGTTTTTTTCGTCATCTTTGTCATTTTTTCCTCCGTATCGTTATGATTTTTCTGTTCAGAATTCCGCCACCACGCGGCAGGGGAGCTGGGTAACTCCGGGGATTTTGGGAAAAAGCGCCGTGAGAAAGACCCGCCGGGGAAGCGTGAAGAGATTCACCGGCATACAAATTGTGCTGATCCCCGCCGCAAAAAGTTTGAGAAAGACGCCGTGAAGCGCCTTGCTTTCGTAAATATCCGAGACAAGCAGTTTGTAGCCCTTTCCCATGATCCAGTCCAGTGCGCTTTCGTCCAGAAAGACGCTTCTTCCTTCGATGTCCCGGGGATTTTTGTTTCCCAGCGCATTGAGGATCAGCGCTCTTCCTCCGGCGGCAGGGGAGGGGGACAGGGCCTTTTCCAGCTCTTCTCCCGTGACGGCGCCCTCACCGCTCTTCTTGTCGAGATGGATCACATCCGCCTCGATCCGGTAGAAATCCTCCAGGGAAGCGTTTTCCGCCGTCATGCCGTCGTCGGTTTCCGCAATATGGCCGGGAAAGTCGATGTAAGTGCCGCTCATGCCGTCGCAGTGGAGAGTGAAAACGACTCCCGTGTATTTGGTGTGCCCGGACTGGAGAAGAAGGTTCTCCTTCGTGATCTGCGGGGCGAACCGCTCCCCGACGAAATTCCATGTGAGATCCTTTATTGTCATTTCATACTCCTTTCATTGCAGAATGTCCGGGAGGTCCACTTCCTCCTCTTCGGCGTTTTCCTCCATATAAGGCTCCTCTTCCGGATAGTCTTCAGGCGGTTTTTCCCTGTATTCTTCGAAAGAGTCTTCTTTTTCTCCTCCTGTTTCCTGTGATGCGGCATTTTCCTCCGGAAGAGGGGAGGAACTTTCCTGCCCCTTTTCCTCCGGAAGGGGAGAAGAGGGAGAGGATGCGGGAAGATCCGGGAAGGAGGCTTCCGGATTGTTGAGCTTGACCAGTTCCCGGGAAAGCTGTACGGATCGGCGGAGAAGCTCGTTGCGCGCCTCTCCCGGAGGCGTCTTGAGGATCGATTCCATGAGGGAGCGCCTCTCCTTTTCCAGAAAATGCTGTTTGATGACCAGAATGCAGTCCGCCACGGTCTTCCGGGCAATATCCCTTTTGCGGAGCCTTTCGTTGTTCCGCTGGATACTCATCTGGGTCTCTTCCGGGCCGGGAAGTCCCAGTTCCCGCAATTTCGCCTCCGCGCGTTCATT